>JAFEEP010000355.1 GCA_018241045.1 Pseudomonadota bacterium
AAAGCGGCCGCCGCTCCACAGGCCGACCGTCACCGCCGGGTTGAAATGGCCGCCCGATACGTGACCGACCGTATAGGCCATGGTCAGCACGGTCAGCCCGAAGGCCAGCGCGACGCCCAGGAAGCCGATGCCGTGTTCCGGGAAAGCCGCCGCGAACACCGCGCTGCCGCAACCCCCGAACACCAGCCAGAACGTGCCGAATGCCTCGGCCATAAGCGCATTTGTCGATTTCATCACTCCCCTCCTTCCGTTGTTTACGGATGCGGCAAGGCTGCGCTTTCAATCGCTTAAGGTAAAGAGTGGAAATTGGAGCCGACTTCAGCCGCCATTGACCCGGGCGCGCAGCTGTCGCATAGGCGCACGCGACGCGGGTATAGCTTAGTGGTAAAGCTCCAGCCTTCCAAGCTGGCTATGCGGGTTCGATTCCCGCTACCCGCTCCATCCCCTCACAACCTACTGAAAAACCGCAAAAATCTGCCCCTCGGCGAGCGGAATCTCGCGCGTGCAACACACAAGTGTCGCACAATTGACGAGCGGAGTCAGGGGTTAGCGCCTTCTACTCGTTCAGAAAATCACCACACAGACTGTAGCACGCAAACTGTCGATTGGAGGGTTTTGGTTGCGAGGGTCGACCTATCAGTTTCGAGTGCGCGTTCCCGCTGATGCGAGAAACGGGCGGGCGCGCCCTGAAGCGGACACACTAACCGCGTTGCGGCCTCCCGGCCCTTGATACGCAGGCCGAGCTTCCAATCGGTGCAGGGCTTGCCTGTGGCCGTGTTGAAATGTCCGATCAGGTCTTTCGGAACGGGACGGCGGCAATAGCGCGTCAAACCGACTTTATCGAGGTGGGTACTCATGATGGGCCCCGTTGCAGATGCAACAGTCAGCCGTCAAAAACCCCTGATTTTCCGCCGATTTCGCAGATTTCTGCGACGGGAATGGTGCTGCTGGGGAGGATTGAACTCCCGACCTCAGCCTTACCAAGGATGCGCTCTACCACTGAGCTACAGCAGCACACCATTCCGAAGTGCCCGCTGCAGACGTCCGCCGGGCAGGCGCGCGCTATTGGCCGTGACCCCTTGCTTTGTCAAGCCGAAGCCTGATAGCCCGGACAAATTGCCGATGCGTGAAGATCCTGCCCCCCAAAGCCGCGAGGAACGGCTTGCCGCCAAGCTGCGCGAGAACCTGCGTCGCCGCAAGGAACAGGCGCGCAATCTGTCGGCCACGCCGCTTCCCAAAGACGGATCGAGTCGTTAGGGGCGGTTGCGTTATTTGTCCGCCTGACGGCGGGCATCACCGGGGAGCCAAGACCTTGCCGCGCCTGATTCTCGTTCGCCACGGCCAGAGCCAGTGGAACCTGGAAAACCGCTTCACCGGCTGGTGGGATGTCGACCTGACCGAAAAGGGCGAGGCCGAGGCCCGTGCCGCCGGGGCGCTACTCGCAGAAAAGGGCCTGCTGCCCTCGATCGCCTTCACCAGCTTCCAGACCCGCGCGATCCGCACCCTGCACCTCGCGCTGGAGGCGGCCGGGCGGCTGTGGATCCCGGAAACCAAGGACTGGCGCCTTAACGAGCGGCACTATGGCGGGCTGACCGGGCTCGACAAGGCCGAAACGGCGGCGAAGCACGGCGACGATCAGGTAAAGATCTGGCGCCGCAGCTTCGATGTGCCGCCGCCGGTGCTGGAAGATGGCAGCGCTTTCGATCTCAAGGCCGATCCGCGCTATGCCGGGATCGCCATCCCCTCGACCGAAAGCCTCAAAGACACCATCGCCCGCGTGCTGCCCTATTACGAGGCCGAGATCGCCCCGGCACTGAAGGCCGGGCACACCGTGCTGGTCGCCGCCCACGGCAACTCGCTCCGTGCGCTGGTCAAGCACCTGTCGGGCATTTCCGATGCCGACATCACCGGGCTGGAAATCCCGACCGGGCAGCCGATCGTCTACGAACTGGACGACAACCTGGCCGCGACCGACCGCTATTACCTGGCGGAGCGTTGACATGACCGCGCCCGTCGCCATCGTCATGGGCAGCCAGTCGGACTGGGCGACGATGCAGCGCGCCGCCGAGGCGCTCGACAAGCTGGGCGTGACGCACGACACGCGGATCGTTTCGGCCCACCGCACCCCGCAGCGACTGGTCGAATTCGCGCAGGGCGCGGCCGATGCAGGGTTCAAGGTGATCATCGCCGGGGCCGGCGGCGCGGCGCATCTGCCGGGCATGGTCGCCGCCATGACTCACCTGCCCGTGCTGGGCGTGCCGGTGCAATCGAAGGCCTTGTCGGGGCAGGACAGCCTGCTCTCGATCGTGCAGATGCCCGCCGGGATTCCCGTGGGCACACTGGCGATCGGCGAGGCCGGAGCGACCAATGCCGGACTGCTGGCAGCAGCGATCCTGGCGACCAACGATCCAGCGCTGGCCGAGCGGCTCAAGGCCTTCCGCGCCGCGCAGACCGACAGCGTCGCCGAAAGGCCCGCCTGAGATGAACCGCGCCCGATGATCCCACCCGGCGAAACCATTGGCATTCTTGGCGGCGGCCAGTTGGGGCGGATGCTGGCGATTGCCGCCGCGCGGCTGGGCTATCGCTGCCACGTCTATGCGCCCGAGGCCGAGGCGATCGCCGCCGAGGTCTGCGCCCAATGGACCCGAGCCGAATGGAGCGATGCCGCAGCCATGGCGGCGTTCGCCGCAGACTGCGCAGTGGTAACCTACGAGTTCGAGAACGTCCCGGTCGCGCCGCTGCTGGCCCTGGGCGCGGTGCCGCTGCTGCCCAATGCCCGGGCGCTGGAAGTGGCGCAGGATCGGCTCAACGAAAAGCGCTTCGTCTCCGGGCTGGGCGGCACTACCGCGCCCTACCACGTGGTCGACACCGCCGAGGACCTGCAGCAGGCGCTGGATCAGATCGGCTCCCCCGGCATCCTCAAGACCCGCCGCGAGGGCTATGACGGCAAGGGCCAGTGGCGGATCATGGCCGACCACGATGCCGAGGCGGTCACCTTTTCCGGCGAGCCGCTGCTTTACGAAGGCTTCGTCCATTTCTTCGCCGAGTTCTCGGTGATCCTGTGCCGCGGCGCGGACGGCACCGTGGTATTCTGGGACAGCGCCGAGAACACGCACGTCGGCGGGATCCTTGCCCGATCGGTGGTTCCGGCGAGCGACGCCGTGCAGGCTCAGGTTCCGGCCGCGCGCGCGCTGGCCGAGAAGGTCGCCGCGGCGCTCGATTATGTCGGGGTGCTGACGCTGGAGTTCTTCGCGACCGAGGCCGGGCCGGTGTTCAACGAAATGGCCCCCCGGGTCCACAATTCCGGGCACTGGACAATCGAGGGCGCGCTGACCAGCCAGTTCGAGAATCACGTTCGGGCGATCTGCGGCCTGCCGCTGGGCGCAACCGCGCTTGCCGCGCCGCAGGTCGAGATGCGCAACATCATCGGCGATGCCGCCGAAGACTGGGCGACGATCCTCACCGATCCCGCCAACCATCTCCACCTCTATGGCAAGGCCGCGGCGCGGCCCGGTCGCAAGATGGGCCACGTGACGCGGCTGTGCTGGTGAACCGGGGCGAGGTGTTCCTTGTCGTCGCGGTGGCCGACAACGGGGTGATCGGCCACGCCGGGGGAATGCCCTGGTCGCTTCCCGCAGACCTGCGCCACTTCAAGGCACTGACCATGGGCAAGCCGATGGTGATGGGCCGCAAGACCTTCGAATCGCTGCCCGGGCTGCTTCCCGGCCGTCGCCACATCGTGCTGACCCGCGATCCCGACTGGGCCGAGGACGGCGCCGAAGTGGTTCGCACCCCCGAGGAAGCGCTGGCCCTGGCCAATGCCCCCCACGTCGCGGTGGTCGGCGGGGCGGAGATCTTCGCGCTGTTCCTGCCCGTGGCCAGCCGGATCGAATGGACCGCGATCCACGCCGCACCCGTGGGCGATACCCATTTCCCCCCATTCGACCGTTCAGCCTGGCACGAGACCATTCGTGAGGTCCATCCCGCCGAGGGGCGCACGCCCGGGTTTGATTTCGTCACGCTGGTGCGTAAACCCTCTGACTGACGCAGGGAGGGAGTGACGATGCGCAAGAGGGTGTGGATTCCGCTGGCCGTGCTGGCACTGGGCGCGATCGGGTTCTTCGGCATTGCCCCGGGCTATATCGAAGGCAGCATGAACAGGATCGATGGCAAGCCGCTGATCCCGGTCAGCGCCGAGGCGCAGGCGCTGCACAAGACGCTGGAGATCGTCGATCTCCACTCCGACACCCTGATGTGGAAGCGCGACCTGCTCGGCAGCGTCAAGCGCGGGCACGAGGATCTGGGGCGGTTGCAACAGGGCAATGTCGCCTTGCAGGTCTTCTCCAGCGTGACCAAGACCCCGCGCGGGCAGAATTACGACGCCAACGGCGCGGACAGCGACAACATCACCGCACTGGCGATCGCCCAGTTGCAGCCGGTGCGCACCTGGGGTTCACTACTGCAACGCTCGCTGTGGCACGCCGAGAAGCTGGACGGGGCAGTGGCGGGATCGCAGGGCGAACTGCTGAAAGTCAGCGATGACGCCAGCCTCGATGCCTTGCTTGCCACGCGCAAGGGCAAAGTCACGCCGGTCGGTGCCATGCTTTCGGTCGAAGGTCTGCAAGACCTGGAGGGCAACCCGGCCAACCTCGACAAACTCTACGCCGCCGGTTTCCGCATGGCCTCGATGACCCATTTCTTCGACAACCAGCTCGCCGGGTCGATGCATGGCCTCAAGAAGGGCGGACTGACTCCGATGGGGCGGCAGGTGATGCGCGCGATGGAAGGCAAGGGCATGATCGTCGACATTGCCCATTGCAGCCATGCCTGCGTTGCCGACATCCTTTCCGCCGCGCGCCGTCCGGTGGTTTCCAGCCATGGCGGGGTTCAGGCGACCTGCAAGGTCAACCGCAACCTCACCGACGACGAGATCCGGGGCGTCGCGAAAACCGGCGGCGTGATCGGGATCGGTTATTGGGATGCCGCCGTCTGCGACACCAGCCCGCGCGCGGTCGCCAGGGCGATGAAGCACGTCAAGGATCTGGTCGGGGTGCAATATGTCGCGCTGGGCAGCGACTATGACGGCGCGACCACGGTGCGATTCGATACCGGCCAACTGGTGCAGGTAACCCAGGCACTGCTGGATGAACACTTCACCCCCGACGAGATCCGGGCGGTGATGGGCGGCAACGCCCTGCGCGTGATCCGCGCCGGGCTGGTGCCGTACTCGGGCGGCTGAACAGATGATCCCGCGCCTTGACGCCAGCCAGCCGATTCCCCCCTCGCTCGCCGGGGCGGTGATCGCGCTGGGCAATTTCGACGGGTTCCACCTCGGTCATCAGGCCGTCGCGGGGGAGGCGATTCGCTGGGCGCGGGCCGAGGGTCGCCCGGCAATCGTCGCCACCTTCGATCCCCATCCGGTCCGCCATTTCGCCCCCGATGCACCGCCGTTCCGCCTGACCACGCTCGACCAGCGGCAGGAGCTGTTCGAGGCGGCGGGGGCCGACGCCATGCTGGTCTTCGCCTTCAACGCCGCGCTGGCCGGAACCACGGCGGAGGACTTCGTCGTCAAGCTGCTGGGCGAGCGCCTGCGCGTGAGCGGGGTGGTGACCGGCGAGGACTTCACCTTCGGCAAGGGTCGCGGCGGCAACGTGCCGGTTCTGCGCGAGATCGGCGCTGCTTGCGGTATCGCTGCCCGGGCGGTCGGCCCGGTCATGGACGGGGGCGAGCCGGTTTCCTCCAGCCGCATCCGCGATGCGCTGCAGGCGGGGGACTGCGCCACCGCCACGCATCTGCTCACCCGTCCCTTCGCTATCCGGGGCCACGTCCAGCACGGCGACAAGCTGGGACGAACGATCGGCTTTCCCACCGCCAACCTGCCGCTCGATAACTATCTGCGTCCGCGCTACGGCGTCTATGCGGTGAGCGGGGTTCTGCCCGGCGGCCGCGTGGTCCACGGCGCGGCGAACCTGGGGGTGCGTCCGCAGTTCGACCCGCCCAAGGAATTGCTCGAGCCGCACTTCTTCGATTTTTCCGGCGATCTCTATGGGCAGGAGATCGAGGTGGCGCTGCACCACTATCTGCGTCCAGAGGCGACGTTCGATAGCCTCGAATCGCTGACCGCGCAGATCGACGCCGATTGCAGGCAGGCGAAGGCGCTGCTGGAGGGGCGATAGGATTTGGTTCACGCGGAGGCGCGGAGATGCGGAGGGGCTTCACCAAGCGCCGCAGGCACCCGAATTTGCAACCACCACTCCTTGGCGCAAGCCTTGATAGAAAAGCGGCTTCGCCGCAGGCGCAACCCAACTCCGCCTCTCCGCGCCTCCGCGCGAACCAAAAAATTGCGCAACCCGGCCGCCCCGGCTAAGGCCCGCGCGCTATGACTGACACGCTGCGCCAAAAACCGATGGACTACAGAGACACGGTCTTCCTGCCCAGGACCGACTTTCCGATGAAGGCCGGCCTCCCCCAGAAGGAGCCTGGCATCCTGGCGCGCTGGCAGGGCGACGACCTCTACCGCAAGCTGCGCGATGCCCGCAGCGGCCGCGACAAGTTCATCCTTCACGATGGCCCGCCCTATGCCAACGGCGATATGCACATCGGCCACGCGCTGAACCACATCCTGAAAGACATGGTCTGCCGCACCCAGAGCCTCAAGGGCATGGACGCCCCCTATGTTCCGGGGTGGGATTGCCACGGCCTGCCGATCGAATGGAAGATCGAGGAGCAGTACCGCAAGAAGAAGCTCGACAAGGATCAGGTCGACCCGATCGAGTTCCGCGCCGAATGCCGTGCCTATGCCCAGCACTGGGTCAGTGTGCAGCGCGAACAGATCAAGCGGCTGGGTGTGCTGGGCGACTGGGATCACCCCTACCTCACCATGGCCCCCGAGGCCGAGGGCACGATCGTTGCCGAACTCCTGAAGTTCGCCGAGACGGGCATGATCTATCGCGGCGCCAAGCCGGTGATGTGGTCGCCGGTCGAAAAGACCGCGCTGGCCGAGGCGGAGGTTGAGTACGAGGACATCACCTCGACCCAGATCGACGTGGCGTTCGAGATTGTCGAAAGCCCGATTCCCGAACTGGTCGGCGCCCATGCGGTGATCTGGACCACGACGCCGTGGACGATCCCGGTCAATCAGGCTTTGGCCTATGGACCGGAGGTTGAGTACGAGTTGGTTGAGTTCTGGGCGAGCAGCGAGACCCCTGGTCCGTCCGGATATCTGGAAGATCCCGAATTTGCGTTCTTGGGCAATCGCAACCCCAAATCTCGTTTCATAGTCGCTTCACAACTGAAGGTTGCGCTGGCCGCTCGGCTCACCGCACGTGCGCGATCAAAGCACAACGATGACGGCATTTTAGTGCAGGCACTCCCTGCGAAGAAGCCTCTTGCGATCAAAGGTTCCGACCTCGCCGGAACCATCGCCCGCCATCCGATGCACCACCTCGGCGGGTTCTTCGCCGCGCCGCGCCCGTTGCTCCCTGGCGACTTCGTCACCACCGAAAGCGGCACCGGCCTCGTCCACATGGCGCCGGACCACGGCGAGGACGACTTCGCGCTGTGCAAGGCCAACGGGATCGAGCCGGTCTTCGCGGTCGAGGGCGATGGCAAGTACCGGGCCGACTGGGCCTGGCTCGGCGGGCAGGGATCGGTCATCAATCCCAAGTTCAACGCGCCTGACGGGCCGATCTGTTCGGACCTGCGCGAAGCGGGTGGGCTGCTCGCCGCCTCGGCCGACTACCAACACTCTTACCCCCATTCGTGGCGGTCCAAGGCCAAGGTGATCTTCCGCGCGACCCCGCAGTGGTTCGTGCCGATGGACAAGGTGATGACTCACATCGAGCCCAAGTCCATGGCCGAGGAAGGCTGGGAGGACGAAGGCGGCGCGATCAACCCGGCGGAGGAAAGGCGCTGCGCATCGCCCACGCTGCGCGAGGCGGCGATGCAGGCTATCGCCGACACCCGCTTCATCCCCGAAAAGGGCCGCAACCGCATCGGATCGATGGTGGAAGGGCGGCCCGACTGGGTGCTGAGCCGCCAGCGGGCCTGGGGCGTGCCGATCACCCTGTTCGTCGATCGCAAGACCGGCCAGTACCTCGTCGATCCGGCGGTCAACGCGCGGATCATCAACGCGGTGCGCGAAAGCGGGGTCGATGCCTGGTCGGACGAACGCGCGCAGGAATACCTTGGCCCCGATCACAAGGCCGAGCACTTCGAGCGGGTCACCGACATTCTCGACGTGTGGTTCGATTCGGGTTCCACTCACGCCTTCGTGCTGGAAAGCGGGCGCTGGCCCGATCTGGTCCGCCCGGTCGATCACGCCGGGCCACTCGCCGATATGTACCTTGAAGGCAGCGATCAGCATCGTGGCTGGTTCCAGTCGAGCCTTCTGGAAAGCTGCGCCACGCGCGGCCATGCCCCCTATCGTCAGGTCCTGACTCATGGCTTCACCATGGACGCCAAGGGCCTGAAAATGTCCAAGAGCCTGGGCAACACCATCGACCCCTTGAAGGTCATGGAAACCTATGGCGCCGACATCATCCGGCTGTGGGCGCTGTCGGTCGATTTCACCGAGGATCACCGCATCGGCGATGAGATCCTGAAGGGCGTGGCCGACCAGTACCGCAAGCTGCGCAACACCTTCCGCTATCTGCTCGGCGCGCTTGACGGGTTCAGCGAGGCGGAACGGGTGGACGTGGCGGAAATGCCCGAGCTGGAACGTTATGTGCTGGCGCTGCTCGCCAAGCTCGACGCGACGTTGAAGCAGGCGGTCGATGACTGTGATTTCAACACCTATGTCCGCGCGCTGACCGACTTCTGCAACGAGGACCTGTCCGCCTTCTTCTTCGATATCCGCAAGGACAGCCTCTATTGCGATGCGGCCAGCGACCCCAAGCGCCGCGCCTACCGCACGGTGCTCGACACCCTGTTCCACGCCCTGATCCGCTACGCCGCCCCGGTACTGGTGTTCACGGCAGAAGAGGTGTGGGGGACGCGCTACCCCGAGGGTGGGTCGGTGCATTTGCTGGAGTGGCCCGAACTCCTTGCGGCCTCCTCAGATCGTCGGCCCGTGCCTGACACGGGCCAAGGCTCTTCTTCGGCGGCGGCGGAAGAGAGCCAAACCCCGGATCAAGTCCGGGGCGACGAGTTGGTGAGGAAGTGGGAGCGACTGCGGGAACTCAGGTCGGTTGCCACCGGTGCGATGGAAGTTCTGAGGCGAGAAAAGGTCATTGGCTCGAGTCTTGAAGCCGAATTGAAAATCATCAGCCGCCACAAGCATATCGAAACTTGGATCACTGAGGGAGTTGATGTCTCAGAAATTTGCATCAGCGGACCGGTGATTGTCGAGCGTGGAACTGGAGCGGTGCCTCCGAATGAATGGACCGAAGTAGCCAGCATCACCCGCACCGCCAACCACAAATGCGGTCGCTGCTGGCGCCATCTGCCCGAAGTAAGCGAGGACGGGGCGCTTTGTTCACGCTGCGATCAGGTCGTGGCGGGCATCGACGCTGCGTCATGACCTCCGCCGCCCGCAACCGCCTGATCGGCCTCGCGCTTGCCGCGCTGGTGCTGGGGCTGGACCTGTTCATCAAGCACCTCGTCACCGGGTCGCTTGGCCTTGATCAGGACGGTGAGTACCTGACCTTGACGCCGTTTTTCAATCTCACCCGAACCTCCAACGACGGCGTTTCGCTGGGGCTGCTGACCGCCAGTAGCGATCCAATGCGCTGGCTGCTGGTCGCGATGACTGGAACGATCGCGCTTGTCGTGTTCGTCTGGCTGCTGCGCGAGAAGAAGCTGGCCGATATCCTCCCGCTCGGCATGGTCCTCGGCGGGGCGCTGGGCAATATCCGCGACCGCGCCGTGTTTGGCCATGTGATCGACTATGCCGACCTCCACTTCGGCGCGTGGCGGCCATTCCTGATCTTCAACCTGGCCGATGTCGCGATCACGCTGGGCGTCCTGTTTATCCTTGCCCGTTCCTTCCTTTCGCGCGACAAGCGCCCCAACGACGCGGCCCTGCGGCCCACGGAGAATTGACAGTCATGCGTAAATCGATCGCCCTTCTCAGCCTTGCCGGCGCGTCTCTGCTGCTTTCGGCTTGCGGCAGCAGCGGGCTGTTCAACCGCGCCCGCCCCGATGAATTCGCCGTGCAGCGCCAGGCTCCGCTGGTGGTCCCGCCCGATTTCGCGCTGACCCCGCCCGCCCCCGGCGCGCCGCGTCCGGTCGATTCAAGCGCAGCGCAGCAGGCCCAGGACGCGCTGTTCGGCCCCGCCGCGCCGCGCAGCTCGGTGGAAAGCTCGGTCGATGCCAAGGCCGGGCTGGCCGCCCCGTCGATCCGCTCGACCGTGGGCGATCCGGCGACGGCGACGGTTTACAAGGGCGCCGTCACCCGCGACATCATCGCCGCCCCGCAAGGCGACGGCCGCGAGGCGCAGGTTTCGATCGGCGGCTGAGGCATTCGCTTTCGTCGATTTGTGATGGACCCGCCATTCGGCGGGTCTTTTTTTGTTCGCGCGGCGGCGCAAACCCTTATTTGCCTTCGGGCATCGGCACCGGGGACTTGCGGCACTCGCTGACCAGTAGCTTGTCGATCTTGCGCCCGTCCATGTCGACCACCTCGAAGCGCCAGTCCTGGTCGGTGAAGTGTTCGCCTTCCTGGGGCAGGCGCTTGAGCACTGAGAGGACGAAGCCCGCCGCCGTCGCATAGTCGCGGGTTTCGGGCAGCTCGATCCCCAGTCGATCGGCCAGCGCATCGGCTGGGAGCGCCCCGGACACCAGCAGGCTGCCATCCTCGCGCTCGACCAGCAGTGGGGCATCACCCTCGTCCTGGTGGCTGGCGAAATTGCCGACGATCGCGGAAAGCAGGTCTGCCGGGGTCACCACCCCTTCCAGGTGACCATATTCGTCATGGACCAGCGCCATCGACACGTCGCTTTGCTGGAGCATCCGCAGCGCATCCATCGCGTCGAGCTGATCCGGGACGATCTCTGCCTTGCGCATCAGCCGGGCGATCTGGAGCCGCTTGCCCGCGAGCAGCACCGCCAGCACTTCCTTGACCTTGACCACCCCGACGATGTTGTCGGGCGAACCATCGGCGACCGGCAGCAGCGAGTGCGGCGTCTCCTTGAGCGCGGCGCGCACCTCGGCCTCGGTGGCGCGACGGTCGATCGTGTCGAGCTCGGTGCGGGGGGTCATCACTTCGCGCACCGGACGGTCAGCCAGACGCATGATCCCGGTCATGATCTGGCGCTCGTCCTCCTCGATCACCCCGGACCGGGTCGCCTCGGCAAAGACCATCTGCAATTCGTCAGCCGTCAGCGTGTGTTCGCCGCGGTGGCTCACCCCCAGCAGGCGCAGCAGCAGCGACGACGAGCGATCGAGCAGCCAGACCATCGGCGCGGTGACGCGGCTGAGCATGGCCATCGCCGGGGCGGCGTAGGTGGCGATCGGTTCGGCGGCGCGCAGGGCAAGCTGCTTGGGCACCAGTTCGCCCACTACGAGGCTGAAATAGGTGGTCGCGGCGATGGCGATGGCAAAGCCCGCCTCGGGCGCCCAGCGCGCGGGGACGCCCCAGGCCTCGAGCCTCAGGCCAATCGGTTCACCCAGGCTCGCCCCAGAATAGGCGCCCGCCACGATCCCGATCAGGGTGATCCCGGTCTGCGCGGTGGAGAGCAGCTTGCCCGGATCGCCCGCCAGTGCCAGCGCCACGCGCGCGCCGCGGCTGCCACGGTCGGCGGCGAGCTTGAGCCGCGCCGGGCGCGCCGAAACGATCGCCAGCTCGCTCATCGCGAACAGCCCGTTGAGCAGGATCAGACCTGCGATGATGAGAACGTCGATCCAGGGAAAGGGTGTCACGCGCCCGGCCTAGCAGAAACCGGAACAAAGGCGAAGCACGTGCGTTTCAACTTGGTCGGGAAGGCGCGCCGCACCCTGCGTTCATCCTTGGTCAAGAACGATTTTCGCATTAGACTGCGCGCAATTACACAGCAATTACACAAGGGAAGGTCCTCTCATGAATAGATCCCGTTGGCTCGTTTCGGGCTTCGCCGCTTCCGCGCTGCTCGCCACCTCGGCCTGCGTCACCGATCCCAACACCGGGCAGAAGAAGGCTTCGCGCACCGCGATCGGCGGCGTCGGCGGTGCGGTTCTGGGCGGGCTGCTCGGCGGCGTGATCGGCGGCAAGACCGGACGCATCATCGGTGCCGGGCTGGGCGGCGTCGGCGGTGCGGTGGTCGGCTACAAGATGGACCAGCAGATCAAGGAACTGAAGGAACAGACCGCAGGTTCGGGCGTTGACGTGACCCCGACCGATGGCGGTCAGGCGATCCTGGTCAACCTGCCCGACGGGGTGACCTTCGCCACCGGCAGCTATGCGATTTCGCCCACTTTCCAATCGACGCTGGACAAGGTTGCCGCCTCGATGGTGCAGTATCCCAACAGCCTGATCGACGTCTATGGCTACACCGACACGGTCGGGTCGACCGCATCGAACCAGATCCTTTCGGAAAACCGCGCCCGTGCGGTCGCCAACTACCTGATCAGCCGCGGCGTCGCCTCGACCCGGGTGCGCTGGCAGGGCTTTGGCGAGACCCAGCTCAAGGTCCAGACCGGCGACAACGTCGCCGAACCGGCCAACCGCCGGGTCGAGGTCAAGATCGTGCCGGTCACCCAGGACGACGTCAACGCGGCCAGGGCTGGTCAGTAAGCCTGGCCTGAGACAATGCCGGGGCCTCGTTCCGCAAGGGACGGGGCCCCATTCTATCCGGACAGTTCGCTGGCGCGGTCAGCCAGCCTCTCAACCGCGGCGGAGTGAATTCCCGGCGAGCTGACCAGCACCCCGAAGGCGCGCGGATCGCGCTTGTTGAAGTTCAACGGCTGGCCGAAGGCGTCGGTGACCACCGCCCCGGCCTCGCGCGCGATCAAGGCGGCGGCGCCGATATCCCATTCATAACCCCAGCGCAGCGTCGCGACGAGATCGGCCTCGTCCGCGGCGACCATCGCCATGCGCAGCGCGATCGAGTTGGGCTGCTCGACCAGGACGAGATCGGCGTCGGCCTTGGGCAGGGCAATCGCGGGAACCCGCGCGCCGGGCAAAACCTGGCGGGTACTCGCCGCCAGCCGCTGGCCGTTGCGCCACGCCCCCCGCCCCGCCTCGGCCTGCCAGAACTGATCCTGCGCCGGTGCGCAGAGCATTCCCAGCAGCGGCCGCCCAGTGTTGATCAAGGCCACCGAGACCGCCCAGCCAGCCCGGCCACGGATGAAATCGCGCGTCCCGTCGACCGGATCGACGAGCCACAACAAGCCGCCATCGAGTCGTTCGGGCGCGTCGATCGTCTCTTCGGAGAGCCACCCGGCGGCGGGCAGCAAGGCGCCAAGCTCGCGCTTGAGGAAGGCATCGACCGCCAGGTCGGCCTCGCAGACCGGGCTTCCGGGCTGCTTCTCCCACGAATCGAGTGCATGGCCGTGGCCCGGCCAGCGCGCCAGCGCGATTCGCCCAGCCTCGCGCACGATCGCCTCGAGACGGTCGCGGTCGATCACCGGGCAGCGATCCCCGGCTCTGAGGCATCTATTGCAAGTGACTCGCAACTAGCGTTCATATTTCTTCCATTTGCCACGTCCCGGGGCCTTTTCAACCCCGCCGCGCTGTGCTTAGGGCCACACCGTACCCCGGCTCTTCGCCCTCCCTCCCCCTAGGAGTCCGCAGATGAACATCCACGAATACCAGGCCAAGGAACTGCTCGCCAAGTTCGGCATCGCCATCCCCAAGGGGATCCCGGCAATGACGGTAGCCGAAGCGGTCGAGGCCGCCAAGCAGCTCCCCGGGCCGCTCTACGTGGTCAAGGCGCAGATCCACGCCGGCGGGCGCGGCAAGGGCAAGTTCAAGGAGCTGGCCGCTGACGCCAAGGGCGGGGTCCGCCTCGCCAAGACCATCGCGGATGTTGAGGCGAGCGCCAGGGAGATGCTCGGCAATACCCTGGTGACGATCCAGACCGGCGACCACGGCAAGCAGGTCAACCGCCTCTACGTCACCGACGGCGTCGACATCGGCAAGGAATACTACCTGTCGATGCTGGTCGATCGCGCTACCGGACGGATCGCGATGATCGCCTCGACCGAAGGCGGGATGAGCATCGAGGACGTCGCGCACGAGACGCCCGAGAAGATCACCACCATCACCATCGACCCGGCCGAAGGTTTCATGCCGCACCACGGGCGCGCGCTGGCCTTCGGGCTCAAGCTCAAGGGCGATCTCAACAAGCAGGCCCAGGTGCTGGGCAAGCAGCTCTACGACGCCTTCGTCGCGCTCGACTGCGCGATGATCGAGATCAACCCCCTGGCCGAATCGGATGGCAAGCTGCTGGTGCTCGACACCAAGATGAGCTTCGATTCGAACGCGCTCTACCGCCACCCCGACGTGATGGAACTGCGCGACGAGACCGAGGAGGACCCCGCAGAGATCGAAGCCAGCAAGTACGACCTCGCCTATATCAAGCTCGACGGCAATATCGGCTGCATGGTCAACGGCGCGGGCCTGGCCATGGCGACGATGGACATCATCAAGCTGAACGGCGAATTCCCCGCCAACTTCCTCGACGTCGGCGGCGGCGCCAGCAAGGAGAAGGTCACCGCGGCCTTCAAGATCATCCTCAAGGATCCGGCGGTGAAGGGCATCCTCGTCAACATCTTCGGCGGGATCATGAAGTGCGACATCATCGCCGAAGGCATCGTCGCCGCAGCCAAGGAAGTGAACCTTGGCGTGCCGCTGGTCGTCCGGCTCGAGGGCACCAATGTCGAACTGGGCAAGGAAATCCTGAACAATTCGGGGCTGCCGATCGTCTCCGCCAACGACCTGGGCGATGCGGCAGAGAAGATCGTCGCCGAAGTGCGCAAGATCGCCTGACCCTTCACCCCTGACGAATCAGCAAACCGGCCGTGACGCTGCGTCCCGGCCGGTTTCTTTTTGCCCCTGACGCGCCATTCCGGGCTTGACCGCATAGGAATGCGCGGCAATGTCGCTGGCCACCGGGCGCTTAATCGTCCAGCTAAAAGCATGGTTGACGTTTCCGTAAACGGAAACTATGCGGCACTGCAGCATTCAACGGAAAGGCCTGATCGATGAAAGCCCTGGTCTGCGTAAAGCGGGTGATCGACTACAACGTGAAGCCGCGGGTGAAGAGCGACGGCAGCGGCGTCGACCTTGCCAACGTCAAGATGAGCATGAACCCCTTCGACGAGATCGCAGTCGAGGAAGCGATCCGCCTCAAGGAAAAGGGCGTGGTCACTGAAATCATCGCGCTGTCTGTCGGTCCGGCCAAGGCGCAGGAAACGCTGCGCACGGCGCTGGCGATGGGCGCGGATCGCGCCGTGCTGGTCCAGGTCGACGACGGCGTCGATGTTGAACCGCTGGCTGTCGCCAAGATCGTCAAGGGCGTGGCTGAGGAAGAAGGCGCTTCGCTGATCATCACCGGCAAGCAGGCGATCGACGACGATTCGAACCAGGTCGGCCAGATGGTCGCCGCGCTGATGGGCCGTCCGCAGGGCACCTTCGCCAACGAAGTTACCGTTGATGGCGACTCCGTGGTGGTGAAGCGCGAAGTCGACGGCGGTCTGGAAACGGTCAAGCTGGCGCTGCCGGCGGTGGTCACCACCGACCTGCGCCTCAACGAACCGCGCTATGCCTCGCTGCCCAACATCATGAAGGCCAAGTCCAAGCCGCTGGCAACCAAGGCGCCGGGCGACTACGGCGTGGACATCGCCCCGCGGCTCAAGACCCTCAAGGTCAGCGAACCGCCGGTACGCAGCGCCGGGATCAAGGTCGCCGACGTCGATGGCCTGGTGGCCAAGCTCAAGGAACTGGGAGTAGCCTGATGACCAAGACGCTCGTTTGGGTCGAACACGACAACGCCTCGGTCAAGGACGCCACTCTGGCCGCCGTCACCGCCGCTTCGCAACTGGGTGAGGTTCACCTGCTGGTCGCCGGATCGGGCTGCAAGGCCGTGGCCGATGAAGCCGCCAAGATCGCGGGCGTGGGCAAGGTCCACCTTGCTGACGATCCGGCCTATGCCAATGCCCTGGCCGAAAACGTCGCCCCGCTCGTCGCCGACCTGATGAGCCACCACGACGCCTTCGTCGCCCCGGCAACCACCACGGGCAAGAACATCGCGCCGCGCGTCGCCGCGCTGCTCGACGTGATGCAGATCAGCGACATCCTCTCGGTCGAAGGCCCCAAGACCTTCACCCGTCCGATCTACGCCGGCAACGCCATCGCCACCGTTGAAAGCGCTGATCCCAAGCTGGTGATCACCGTGCGCGGCACCGCCTTCGCCAAGGCCGCCCCGAGTGGCGGTTCGGGCGTGGTCGAAGCTGTCTCGGGCGCGGGCAATGCCGGAACCAGCAGCTTTGTCGGGTCGGAAATCGCCAAGAGCGAGCGCCCCGAACTGACCAGCGCCAAGATCATCGTCTCGGGCGGCCGCGCCCTCAAGGACGCCGACACCTTCAAGGCTGTGATCTTCCCGCTGGCCGACAAGCTCGGTGCGGGCGTCGGCGCGAGCCGCGCGGCGGTCGATGCGGGCTATGTCCCCAACGATTTCCAGGTCGGCCAGACCGGCAAGATCGTCGCTCCCGAAGTCTATATCGCCATCGGCATCTCGGGCGCGATCCAGCACCTTGCGGGGATGAAGGACTCCAAGACCATCATCGCCATCAACAAGGACGAAGACGCCCCGATCTTCCAGGTCGCCGACGTCGGTCTGGTCGCGGACCTGTTCAACGCCGTGCCGGAACTGACCGGGAAGCTTTGAACGAAAAGCCCTCGTTAGAGAAAACCCCGCCTCGGCGGGGTTTTTTTATTTCACGGTGCATGTAGAGGTAGGAAATGGTCACACGACTCAGCGCCCTAATCCTGCTGACTTCATCTTCAGCCATGGCCGCAAATCCGCCCGCGCCTGTCGAATTGGAACCAGTCACTGTCTGGGACATGCACTACGCGGATGACAGCTGCAAATTGCGGCGTGATTTCGGACCGCCAGAAATGCGGCTTGGCATTGAATTCGCCCAGTTCGCACCCGGCGATCAGTTCCAGCTTCTCCTGATCGGCAAACCGCTCAACAAGATCAATGACAGCCGCCAATACACGATCCAGTTCGGCGACCTGCCGGAGCACAAGATCGATGCGGCTTGGAACGCAGAATCGGATAGCGGCTTGCCCGTTACCTTGGTTGCACTACCGGGACTCCGGCCGGTCGATCCGGCCCTGATCAAGAAAGGGTTCGAGCACAACGAACCCGTTCCGGCCCTTCAGAGTCCGGCTGACGCAGCGAGCGCGAACGTGATTCGCATTTCGTCCAAGCATCAGCAATTGCTACTCCATACCGGCCCTCTCAGTGCTCCGATGTCCGCCATGCGCAAATGCATGGACGAAGTTGTGCGCAGCTGGGGCGTCGACCCGAGCAAAGTGAAGACTCCGGCCCGGCCGATCGGGAATCCGGGCACATGGTTGACCTCGAACGACTACCCCAGTCAGGCCTTGGTCGAATACAAAGACGGTCTGGTCAACTTTCGTCTTACCGTCAACGAGACCGGCAAGGTGAGCCAGTGCCACATACTGCGCGCGGTCAATGAATCGCTGTTCGCCAAAACCACTTGCCTGCTGCTGACCAAGCGAGCGCGATTCAAACCCGCCCGCGACACCGCAGGGAACGCGATTGCCGGCTACTTCGTCTCTTGGGTCAGATTTGGACTTCCGCCGCAATATTGAAGCAGGCCCTGCTCCTAAACTCGCTCATAGAGCATCAAGGTTCCATCGCGCCCGTCGGGATTGTGGCTGCCCGACCGGACAAATCCGCAGGCGCGGGCGACCCTGTCAGATGCCTCATTCCCTTCCTCGATCATGCACGCGATCCGCTGCTTCCCGTGCGTCGCATCAAACCACGCCAGCACCGCGCGCATGATCTCCCGCGCCGCGCCTTGGCCCCACAGGTCGCGGTGGACGATCCAGCCCGCTTCAACCGCGTCGTCAAAACCGAGGTCCGCGCCGAAGCCGCGATGGCTGCGGAATACGCCGCAAGAGCCGACAATATGGTCCTGCCCCTTCTTGCGGACGATGAAGGTGCCGTAACCGTACAGCGCCCAGCTTCCCGCGTTGCGCAGCATTCGGGCGAAAGCATCGCTTTCGGACTGCGCCGCGCCGCCAAGGAAGCGCGTGGTTTCGCTATCGTCCAGCATCGCGTGGAGCCCGCGATGATCGCCCGCGCGCGGCTGCCATAGCTCGAACCGTTCGGTGGTGAGGAGCGGTTGATCGGTCACAGCAGCTGGTCGATCGTGTGGATCGCCACCCCGACCAATCCGCCGACCAGGGTGCCGTTGATGCGAATGAATTGCAGGTCGCGGCCCACCGCGCCCTCGATCCGGTCGGTCACGGTGCGGGCATCCCAGCGCTTGACCGTTTCCGAGACCAGGCGGACGATCTGGTCACCATAACGGGTGGCAACGCCGACCAGGGTGCGGCGGGCATAGCGGTTGATCTGGAGTTGCAGCGCGGGATCATCGCGCAGGTGGCGGCCCAGTTCGCTCAGCGCCTCGGCCAATTGCCCGCTGCCCTCGCCAGCGGGTCGCCGCAGGCGTTCGAGCATGGACTTGCGCAGTCGTTCCCACACCCCTTGCCACCATTTCGACACCGCGGGATTGGCCAGCAGTTCGCCCTTCATCCGTTCGACCCGCTCGCGCAGCTCGGCATCATGCTGAAGATCCTGGGCCAGCTTGGCCAGCCCTTCCTCGACCTTGCCGCGCAGCGGATGCTGGGGATCGACCATGACTTCGGCGAGCAGCTTGTAAAGGCCATCGAGCACCGAATTGGCCAGCGTCTCGTCGAGCCCGGTCCAGCGCAGGACGGTGTTGGCGCGGCGGTGGATCAGGTCGCGGATCAGCGGTTCGTTGTCCTCGATCGTCAGCCCGGCCCAGCGCACCAGCGAATCAATCACCGGCATATGCCGTCCGTCGGCCATGGTCGTCTCGATGAGCTGGCCGAGCAGCGGCGACACCTCCAACTTGTCGACCTGGCGGAACAGCCCGCCCCGGACCTGGTTGCCGAGACGGTCGGGATCGAGCGATTCGAGCACCTGTGCGGCCAGCTCCGCCGCCCCGTCGCGCAGGCGGGTGCTTCCGCCGGTCGCCGGATTGGACAGCCAGTCCCCTGCCGCCCCGGCAAGGTTCATCGCCTGCAGGCGGCGGGCGACCACCTGCGGGGTGAGGAAATATTCGCGCAGGAAGGACGCCATGGTCTCGGCGATACGGTCCTTGTTTTCGGGGATGATCGCCGTGTGCGGGATCGGCAGGCCAAGCGGGTGGCGGAACAGCGCGGTGACCGCAAACCAATCGGCCATTCCACCGACCATCCCCGCCTCGGCAAAGGCAAGGACATAGCCCCAGACCGCGTGAGTGCCGACGAAATGACGCGCCAGCAGATAGACCCCGGCCATGACCACCAGCAGGCTGGTGGCGAAAATGCGCATCCGCCGCGCCCGGTCAGCAGGCACGGCGGAGGAGCCAAAGCGTTGATTCGGCGCGTTCACTCCGCAGGTATTGGCCCGGATTGCCCGCCCTGGCGAGTCGCGGGAGTCGTTCCGGGTCGGGTGGGCTCGATATGCGGAACCGGCGCCGCCCCGTCGTGCAACGGATCGTAGGTCAGCAGCCGCTTGCGCAGCCACGGCCCGACCCGCTTTTCGAAGCCGTCGGCCAGGCTGAACCCGGCGGGCACGATGATCAGCGTCAGCAGGGTCGAAACGATCAGCCCGCCCATCACCACTGTGCCCATCGGCGCGCGCCAGGCCCCGTCGCCAGTCAGCGACAGCGCAGTCGGCACCATCCCCGCGGTCATCGCCACGGTGGTCATCACGATCGGCTGGGCGCGCTTGTGCCCGGCGTCCTTGATTGCCTGGAGCTTGGGAACGCCATGCGCCATTTCCTCGATCGCGAAGTCGATCAGCAGGATCGAATTCTTGGCGACGATCCCCAGCAGCATCAGCAAGCCGATATAGACAGGCATCGAAATCGGCTGGCCGATCAGCGCGAGGGCGAGCAGCCCGCCCAGCGGGGCGAGCAGCAGCGAGGTCATGTTGACCAGCGGCGAGACGAAGCGATGGTAGAGCAGCACCAGCACCGCGAAGACCAGCAGGATCCCGCTGACCACCGCGACGATGAAGTTCTGGATCATCTCGGCCTGCCACTTTTCATCGCCCACGGGGGCGTTGGACACGCCGCGCGGCAGGTTCTTCATGATCGGCAGGGCCTGGATCTTTTCCATGACCGGCCCCTTGACCGCGCCTTGGGCGAGATCGGCGCCGACGAAGATGCGGCGCGACTGGTTGTAGCGCTGGATCTGGGTCGGGCCCGCGCCGAAGGTAATCTGCGCGACGCGGCTGAGCGGCACCGATCCCCCGCTGGCGGTGGGCACCGGCAGGTTCTCGATCGTCGCGATATCGCGGCGCGATTCCTGCGGCAGGATCACCCGGATCGGCACCTGGCGGTTGCTGAGCGAGAATTTGGCGGCGTTCTGGTCGATCTCGCCCAGGGTGGCGATGCGGATCGTCTGGCTCAGCGTGGCGGTGGTCACCCCCAGCTTGGCGGCAAGATCGAGCCGGGGCACGATCACCAGTTCGGGGCGCTTCATGTCGGCGGCGATGCGCGGGGCAACCACGCCATCGACGCTGCGCATCTGGTCGGCGAGGGTCTGCGCGGTCTTCTGGAGCTGGTCGGGGTCGCTGCCCGACAGCATCACCGAAATATCGCGGCCGGTGCCGAAGCCGCCCGATTGCGAAGCAAAGGTCACCCGCGCATCGGCGATATTGGCCAGCACCGGGGCGAGCCGCCGCTCGAACTCGATGCTGGTCGAATCGCGCTTTTGCTTGAGCATGATGTAGAGCCGCGCATTGCCTTCGCGCACACGCTCCATCACCCGCTCGACCTCGGGCTCTTTCGAGATGATCGCCTCGACCCGGTCGGTCACCGCCTCGGTCTGCTCGATCGTGGTACCGGGCACCATCTCGATGTTGATCCGGCTCGAATCGTCGTTGATCGTCGGCTGGAACTGCTGCGGCATATTGGTCAGCAGGGCGAAGGTCAGAGCGAGAGCAAGAATCCCGATCCCGAAGGCCCAGACGCGGTGGTCACCGCGCATCCGCGCCCCGATCCGCGAGACGAAGAAGGCGTGGTAACGGGCCAGCCCGCCCGAAGTCGCGCGGATTATCCGGCTGACCAGACTGCCGGCGAGGAAGGCCGCGGCGATCATGGCGATCAGGGTGAGGGGGATGGTCACCAGCGCGGGCAGCTTGACCAGTGCGAACAGCCGGGACAGGCCCGCGCTCGCCGCCATCGCCGCAACGATCCCGATCACCACGATCAGCGTTTCGACGATGTAGTAGTACCAGCGCCCCCGGACCGGTTCCAGCCCGGCGCGGATCGAAGCCGCCTTGGCGGTGTCGAGCGTCCAGTCGAGAACCCTGGTGTAGAGATCCATCAACCGGCCTTCGCCGTGGCTTTCCTGGCCATGCGCCTTGAGGAAATAGGCGGCGACCATCGGCGTGATCATTCGCGCCACAGCCAGGCTGACCAGCACGGCCGCGACAATGGTCAGGCCGAAGTTCTTGAAGAACTGCCCGGAAATGCCCGGCATCATGCCCACGGGCAAGAACACCGCGACGATGCACATGGTCGTCGCAACCACCGCGAGGCCGATCTCGTCAGCCGCGTCGATCGATGCCTGATAGGCGCTCTTGCCCATGCGCATATGGCGCACGATGTTCTCGATCTCGACGATGGCGTCGTCGACCAGCACCCCCGCGACCAGGCTGAGGGCAAGCAGGGAGAGACTGTTGAGCGAGAAGCCCATCAGACTCATGAACCAGAAAGTCGGGATCGCCGACAGCGGGATCGCGATCGCGCTGATCATGGTGGCGCGCCAGTCGCGCAGGAAGAAGAACACCACGATGATGGCCAGGACCGCGCCTTCGATCATCGCCTCGATCGAGCTGGCGTACTGGTCCTTGGTATATTTGACGCTGGTATAGAGCAGCGTGAAATGAACGCCGGGGTTTTCCTTCTCGAGCTTGGCGATTTCGGCGACGGCGCCGTCATAGACGGTGACGTCGGAGGCGCCCTTGGCGCGCTCGATCCCGAAGGTGACGACCTGACGGCCGTGCATCTTGGCGATCGAGGTCCGTTCGGAAAAGCCGTCCGAGACCGAGGCGACATCGCTCAGCCGAACCGAGCGACCGCCCGGCAGGCTGATCTGGGTCTGCGACAACTGGTAAGCGTTGTCGGCATTGCCCAGCACGCGCACCGACTGGCGCGATCCGGCAATCTCGGCCTTGCCGCCCGCGGCATCGACATTGACCTGGCGCAGCGTGGCATTGACCTGGCTGGCGGTGACCCCGAGCGATTGCATCCGCGCTGGATCGAGCACGACGCGAATCTCGCGATTCACTCCGCCCTCGCGGCTGACTGCGGCCATGCCTGACACGCCAAGCAGGCGCTTGGCCACGGTATCGTCGATGAACCAGCTGAGCTGCTCCATCGTCATGTCATCGGCGCTGACCGCGAAATAGCCGATCGGGCCACTGCCGCCGATCTCGACCTTTGAGACCTGGGGTTCGAGAATGCCGTCGGGCAGGCTGCCGCGGATCTGGTCGACCGCGTTCTTGACGTCGCTGACCGCCTCGATCGTGTTGGTGCCGATGGTGAACTGAACGAAGGTGTTGCTCGACCCTTCGCTGGCAGTCGACTGGATTTCATCGACCCCGTTGATCGACCGGATCGCGGCTTCGACCTTTTGGGTGATCTGCGTCTCGATCTCGCGCGGGGCGGCGCCGGGCTGCGAGATGTTGACGGTGACTGCCGGGAAATCGATGTCGGGGTCGTTGTTGACGTCCATCCGGCTGAACGAGACGATCCCGGCGAGCAACAGGCCCATGAACAGCACGATCGGGATGATCGGGTTGCGGATCGACCAGGCGGAGATGTTGCGGAAGTTCACGCGGCTGTCCTCAGTTGACCTTGGCGGCCTGAGGCTTGACCGTGTCGCCCGGATTGAGGAAGCCGCCAGCGCGCAGTACGACGCGCTCGTTCCCGCTCAACCCTTCGACAACGGCAATGCCCTGTTCGGTGACCAGCCCGGTCTTGACCGCGCGGCGCTGGGCCTTGTTGGCTGCGTCGACGACATAGACGAAGCTGCCCTTGTCATCCGAGAGGATCGAGGATTCGGGCAGCATCGGCGCGACCACTGCACCGGCCCTGATCACCGCGCTGGCGAAGCCGCCGGGGCGCAGTTGCGGCGCATAGGCCAGCGCGATGCGCGCGGTGCCCTGGCGCGAGGTCGGGTCGATCACCGGAGAAACCTGCCAGATCTGCCCGGTGAAGGACTTGTCCGCCCCGACCGGGGTAACCTCGGCGCTGACTCCCGGCGCGAGCTTGGCGAGATCAATTTCGCCAACCTGGGCGAGGAGCTCCATCTCGCCGCCCTTGGCGAGGTTGAACAGTACGCCCGATCCCGCGCTGACCACCTGGCCCGGTTCGATCTTGCGTTCGAGCACCAGTCCCGCGGCAGGGGCAACCACGTTGAGCCGGGCCGATTGCGCGCGCAGCACACCGAGTTGGGCTCCGGCGACACGGACCTGGGCATAGGCCGCATCGCGGGTCGAGCGCAGGCGATCGACGTCGGCCTTCGAGATGAAGCCCTTGTCGACCAGCTTGAGGGCGCGCTGGTAATTGGATTCAGCCAGTTCGGCGTTGGCGCGCGAAACCTGGACCTGGGCGGCCTGGCTGGCCTGCTGCTGAACCTGGACGGAGCGGTCGATCACGGCGAGAACCTGGCCCTGGTGGACCCACTGGCCGGGTTCGACCAGCACGCTGACCACCTGGCCGCCTTCGCCGGCCACGCCGACCGGCTGCGCGCGCCGCGCCGCCAGGGTGCCGGTGACGTTGATCTGCCCGGCGATCGTGCCGCTGCCCGGGGTGATCACGCTGACCACCGGAACCTGGGTCTTGGCTTGCATCGCAACCTCGCCGCCCGTGCTGCGATGGGTCAGGAACCACACCCCGACCAGCGCCACGAGCAGCGCGATCGCGCCGATGATCAGCCAGCGCTTCGAACGCCGATCAGCCTCTCCCCCGTCAAGGAGCGGGTTCACGTCATCGACGACGGTACCGTTGCCGCTGATTCTTGCATCGAAATTCATCGCCGATTGCGCCTTCACATGGTTTCGCGTCGCGGGGTTGCATGGTCGTCCGACCCGTCACGATGCGAACTGTATTACAGTGCTAAATCACCTTCGGCAAGGGCCTCAATGGGCGCCAGCCAGGCGGCACGACCGCCCCGGCGCATAGGCGTCGGGGCGGCGCAAGGCAATCATCGGCTCGGCAGACCGCCGAATGCTGTCGGCAAACGGCGTTTCAGAGAGGGCTAACGCACCCTGCCGCGCTGGAACAGGTTGACAATTCCAAGCAACACGACCGCACCGATCACCGCGATGACCAGGCCGCTGATCGAGAATTCCTTGACTGATCCGAAGAAGCCAAAGCGGTTTGCGATCAGGTTTCCGACCACCGATCCGACGCAACCCACGA
This sequence comes from Pseudomonadota bacterium, assembly GCA_018241045.1. Taxonomy (GTDB): domain Bacteria; phylum Pseudomonadota; class Alphaproteobacteria; order Sphingomonadales; family Sphingomonadaceae; genus Novosphingobium. The sequence continues at coordinate 24,622 of JAFEEP010000355.1, forward strand.
TGACGTTCATGACGACGCCCATCGACGCGTCGCGATTCATCACCATGCTTGCCAACCATCCGGCGATACCGCCCACGATCAACGCAACAAGCCAACCAGTCATACCCTTCACTCCTGTATCATTGCGTCCAGCTACGCCATTGCAGGCGCCTCAACGACATCGGCCGGATCGAGACTCCGGCAGATGGACCCAGACTATACAAGGAGTTGCAGGCTGTCGTGCGCGAAATGGCGGCCCGCAACGGGGTGCGGACCAAACGGATTCGCGCTATGTCGAATGGCAGGTCAGTACTTGAACTGACGCTCGTAAAGATCACGGTAGTGCTGGAGCCGCGTGACGCGCAGCCCCTGCATCCCCGAGCGGTCGACCGCGCGCTGCCACGAGGCGAATTCCTCAAGCGTCAGGCTGTAGCGTTCGCACACCTCGTCGATGGTCAGCAGCCCGCCGTTGACCGCGGCCACGACCTCGGCCTTGCGCCGGACGACCCAACGGGTCGTATCGGGCGACGGCAGCGATTCGAGCGTAAGCGGCTCACCAAGCGGGCCGATTACCATCGCAGGTCGAATCTTCTGGTTCTCGATCATTTTTATCCTCGGCCCGGGCAAGGGGCGTTTTCGGCGACGGCGCCATCCTTGCTCGCGGGTCCTTTGCGATCTGCTAAATCATTTGGGTTAATGACTGGTGAGCCATGACCGGCTGCGTCCGGCTGGCTGGCCCAGTGGGCAAAACCGCCCGGCTGCAATGTCTTGCCCGCATCGATTCGTGCCAGTTCGCGCCGCGCGGCATGGGCTGCGGCAAAGCGGGTTTGCAGGGAAAACCAGTCGATTACCCCCTCGGCGGCAGCGCCACCACGGGGATCGAGGCGGCCCCGCAAACTGGTCATGAGGTCGATTGCGAACTCCATGTCCGATCGCTTAGCGCGGGACTGGTCAAGATCGGGTAAACTCCGGCTTTACCGCACGGTGACAATGCTTACCGAATTGCAGCGCGGCGTGCGGAAGTCGCAGGGAAGCCTGGGCCTAAACGCGGCATTTCCCATCTGCGCGCGGCGCGTGTATGGGCGGCGCGCAATGACGCAGGACCTGTCCCTTCCCGATCTGGCCGAGCTGTTCCAGCTATCCGCCCCGCTGGCGGGCAAGCGGGTGGTCGTCGCCATGTCGGGCGGAGTCGACAGCTCAGTCGTCGCCGCACTGGCCGCGCGCAGCGGGGCTGAGACGATCGGGATCACCCTCCAGCTTTACGATTCCGGCGCCGCCTCCGGTCGGAAGGGCGCGTGCTGCGCGGGTGACGACATCCGCGACGCGCGCGCGGTGGCCGACCGGCTCGGCATCGCTCACTATGTCGTCGATCACGAAAGCGCCTTCCGCGAGGAAGTGGTCGAGCGCTTTGCCGATGACTACCTCGCGGGCCGCACCCCGATCCCCTGCATCCGCTGCAACATGGGGCCCAAGTTCACCGATCTGCTGCGCATGGCGCGCGAACTGGGCGCTGACTGCCTCGCCACCGGGCACTACGTCCGGCGCGACATCGGCGCGGCCGGGCCGGAATTGCACCGCGCGCTCGATCCGGCGCGCGACCAGTCGTACTTCCTCTATGGCACTACCGGGGAGCAGCTTGATTTCCTGCGCTTTCCGCTGGGCGGGCTGCCCAAGCCGCAGGTCCGCGCCATCGCCGAGGCAGAAGGGCTACGCGTTGCCGCCAAGCCCGACAGCCAGGACATCTGCTTCGTTCCCGACGGCGACTATGCCAAGATCGTCCGCGCGGTGCGGCCCGAAGGCGCGCAGCCGGGCGAGATCGTCCATGCCGAAACCGGCGCAGTGCTTGGCCGGCACGCGGGAATCATCCATTTCACGGTCGGCCAGCGCCGCGGGCTGGAGATCGGCGGCCAGCCCGAACCGCTCTACGTCACCGCGATCGACGCGGCGAAGGGTCAGGTGCTGGTCGGCCCCAGGCGCCTGCTCGGCGTGGCGAGCGCGCGGATCGTCGAGACCAACCGGATCGGCCCCCTGCCCGACCTGCCGTTGACCGCCAAGGTCCGCTCGCTCGCGCGGCCGGTCCCGGTCATGCTCGAAGGGTCGCTGGGCGAAGGTGGCGAAGCGACGATCCGCTTTGCCCAGCCCGAATATGGCGTCGCGCCGGGACAGGCCGCGGTACTCTATGCCGGGGATCGCGTCGTTGGCGGCGGGTGGATCGCGGAGACCGAGTCCGCGACCTGAGCGGCGGGGGCCGTCAGCGGTTCCACGGCTGAAGGCGGCAACCTTCGCCCTCGCGGTAGGTCGCGGTATCGCTGGCGAGCAAGGGAAAACGGGCGGTGACGCTTTTCGTGGCGCTGTCCTCGCTCAGGGTGACGAGGCCCATGCCCGGCTCGAAATCCTTGCGGCAGTCAGACAGGCTGCGTCCGCCCTCATGCCTGCACGAACAGGCGACCCGCGCGCCATAAGCGGTGCCCAGCCGGGCATAGCCGATCAGCGGCTGCCAGAACCACGCCAGCGCTGCTGCCGCGCCCAGCAGCACCAGCAACGCCAGCCTGCGGCCGTGGCGACGGCGAGGGGAAGCGGCGGGGTTAACGGTTGCCATCTGCAAGCCTTTGGGCAAGGGATGCGCGCCATGTGGTCGCGCCGCCTGCCCCTTATCCTGACGCTCGCCCTGCTGCCAGCCCTGATCGGCTGCAGCCGCGATCAGGGCCCGGCCGCACCGCCGCCGCTCGATCCGGCGGCGCTGGCCGCGGTGGTCGAAGACCCCGGCGTCGATCGTGAACGTCTCGCCCGCGCGGTCGATGCCCTGTTCACCACGCCCGAAACCGCCGAAACCCGTGCTGTGCTGGTGCTCAAGGATGGGCGGATCGTGGCCGAACGCTATGCCGCGCCCTATCACCAGAACACCCGATTCGTTTCATGGTCGATGGCCAAGACCGTTACCGGGGTGATGATCGGAATGCTGGTGTCCGATGGACGGCTGCGGCTTGACGAAACCGCGCCGGTCCCGGCCTGGCAGCGCCCCGGCGATCCGCGCGGCGAGATCACCCTGCGCCAGCTCCTTCAGATGCGCTCGGGCCTGCGCCACGTCGAGGCCGAAGGCGCGCCCTACAAGACCGATACGGCGCGGATGCTGTTCCTCGACGGGCGCGACGACATGGCTGCCTTTGCCGAGGCCCCCCCGCTCGAGGCCGAGCCGGGGACGAAATGGAAGTATTCGAGCGCGACCACGGTAATCCTCTCCGACCTGGCCGCGCGCTCGCTTACCCCGAGCAGCGACCCGGCCGAGCGCCGCCGGGTGGTGCAGGACTATCTGCGCAACCGGATTTTCGAGCCTCTGGGCATGAAAAGCGCCATCCCCGAGTTCGACGCGGCGGGAACGCTGATCGGCGGCAGCCTGATCCACGCCACCGCGCGTGACTGGAGCCGGTTCGGCGAGTTCCTGCGCCACCACGGCGCGGTCAAGGGCGCGCAGCTGATCCCGACCACCTGGATCACGTTCATGACCCAACCCAGCCCGCGCAACCCCGGCTATGGCGCGCAGCTCTGGCTCAATCGCCCGCAGGTTGACGATGGCCACGTCGAATGGCCCGGCTTGCCCGCCTCGACCTTCTCTATGAACGGACACCTGGGTCAGTTCGTCGTCGTTTCGCCCGCGCAGGGGGTGACCGTGGTGCGCCTCGGCAAGACCGACGAGGGCAAGCACGAGCCGGTGCGCGCCGCGATTGCCCGGATCATCCAGCTGTTCCCCGCCGCCACCCCGACCAAGGATGACCAACCGTGAGCGACAAGACCGCGTTGATTACCGGCGTGACCGGGCAGGATGGCGCCTATCTCGCCCGGCTGCTGCTCGACAAGGGCTATCGCGTCCACGGGATCAAGCGGCGCTCCTCCTCGTTCAACACCGCGCGGATCGACGAGATCTACCAGGATCCGCACGATCCCGACCCGCGCCTGACGCTGCACTATGGCGACCTGACCGACGCGACCAACCTGATCCGCATCGTTCAGGAAACGCGGCCCGACGAGATCTACAACCTCGCCGCGCAAAGCCACGTCCAGGTCAGCTTCGAAACGCCCGAATATACCGCCAATTCCGACGCGCTGGGCACGCTGCGCCTGCTCGAGGCGATCCGCATCCTCGGTCTGGAAAAGACCTGCCGGTTCTACCAGGCCTCGACCAGCGAGCTTTACGGGCTGGTCCAGCAGGTGCCCCAGCGCGAAACCACGCCGTTCTATCCGCGCAGCCCTTATGCCGCGGCGAAGCTCTATGCCTACTGGATCACGGTCAATTACCGCGAGGCCTATGGCATCCATGCCTCGAACGGGATCCTGTTCAATCACGAAAGCCCGCTGCGCGGCGAAACCTTCGTCACCCGCAAGATCACCCGCGCCGCCGCTGCAATCGCGCAGGGCAAGCAGGCCACGCTCTACCTCGGCAACCTCGATGCCCAGCGCGACTGGGGCCACGCCCGCGAATATGTCGAGGGGATGTGGCGGATGGTCCAGCAGGACGAGGGCGACGACTATGTCCTCGCCACCGGCAAGACAACGTCGGTTCGCCAGTTCGTCGAATGGGCTTTTGCCGATGCCGGGATCACGTTGGAATGGCAGGGCAGCGGGATCGACGAACAAGGGCGGTGCGCGGCCAGCGGCGCGCTGCGCGTTGCCGTAGACCCGCGCTATTTCCGCCCGACCGAGGTTGACCTGCTGATCGGCGATCCGTCCAAGGCGCACCAGAAGCTGGGCTGGCGCCACCAGACCGAGGTGCGCGAACTGGTCCGCGAGATGGTCGCCGCCGACATGGCCCTGATCCGCGCGGGGGCGGGGGCGGGACCAGCGGCATGACCGCGCCCGCACCGCTCTATCCGCTGGCGGGAAAGCGCATCTGGGTCGCCGGGCACAAGGGCATGGTCGGGTCGGCGCTGGTCCGCCGCCTTGACCGCATCGACTGCGAGGTAATCACCGCCGATCGCGCCACCCTTGACCTGACCGACCAGCGCGCGGTGCTCGGCTGGATGCACAACCAGCGCCCGCAAGCGGTGTTCCTCGCCGCAGCGCGGGTCGGCGGGATCCTCGCCAACGACAGCTTCCCGGTCGATTTCCTGCGCGACAACCTGTTGATCGAGACGGCGATTTTCACCGGGGCCGAATCGGTCGGGGTCGAAAAGCTGCTGTTCCTCGGCTCCTCGTGCATCTACCCGCGCGAGGCGGCCCAGCCGATCCGCGAGGAGGCGCTGCTGAGCGGGCCGCTCGAGCCGACCAACGAATGGTATGCCCTGGCCAAGATCGCCGGGATCAAGCTCGCCCAAGCCTATCGCAAGCAATACGGCTGCGATTACATCAGCGCGATGCCGACCAACCTCTATGGTCCCGGCGACAATTTCGATCCAGCGGCCAGCCACGTCCTCCCCGCGCTGATCCGCAAGGTGCACGAGGCGAAAATGGCCGGCACCCCGGTCGCGATCTGGGGCAGCGGATCGCCGCGGCGCGAGTTTCTTTATGTCGACGACTGCGCCGACGCCTGCATTCACCTGATGCAGCACTATTCGGATGCCCTGCCGATCAACGTCGGCGCCGGGCAGGACATCGCGATCATCGACCTTGCCCGGCTGGTGATGGAGGTGCTCGATTATCAGGGCGAAATCGTCACGGACCTGTCCAAGCCCGACGGCACCCCGCGCAAGCTGATGGACGGAAGCCGTCTTGCCGCGCTGGGCTGGTCACCGCAGGTCAGCCTGCGCGAAGGGATCGCGCGCAGCTACCAGGCCTTTCTCGGCGGCGATGGGCGCAATCTGTAGCGCCTATTCGGCGCGCTGGTGTGCGGCGAGGAGGTCTTCGGCAGCAAATCCGGTTTCGTTGATCAACCCGTCGGGATCGGGGTGGATCAGGATTTCGATCCCCGGAAACTCGCGCATCAGCTTGTCTTCGATCTGATCCATCACGTCATGGGCTTCGCGCACGGTCATGTTCGGATCGACCGCGACGTGGAACTGCACGAAATCGCGGTCTCCCGAGGTGCGGGTGCGCAGGTCGTGTAACCCCATCAACTCGGGATGGCGGGCAACGACCTCAAGAAAGCGGGCTTTCTTGTCGTCATCCCACTCGTGGTCCATCAACTGGTCGACCGCCTGCTGCGATGCGCCCCATGCACCCCAGGCGAGCCAGCCAGCGATGCCCAGGCCGAACAGTGGATCGGCCCCGGCGAATCCCGCATATTGATCGAGCGCCAGCGCGGCGATCACCGCGAGGTTGAGCATCAGGTCCGACTGGTAATGGACGTTGTCGGTGCTGATCGCCAGGCTGCCGGTCTTGCGGATCACGTGGCGCTGCCAGGTGATCAGCGCCAGGGTCAGCACCATCGCCACGCCCGAAACGATGATCCCGCCTTCCGCCCCCTGCGGCCGCGCGCCG
>JAFEEP010000356.1 GCA_018241045.1 Pseudomonadota bacterium
AACGCTGGACCTCGCGCGTGCTCGATCTGGACGTGATATTTTGGAGCGCCGGTACCTGGGTCTCTCCCGGGCTCACAGTGCCCCACCTGGAGTTCCGCCAACGCGCCTTCGTGCTCCAACCTGCCGCGGCAATCGCCCCGCGCTGGCGCGATCCCCTGACCGGCCTGACACCGCGCCACCTGGCCGCGCGGCTCGCCAAGCCCAAGCGACGGCCTTGACCCCGCCGACCCCGCCCCCTAGGGCGCGCAGATGGTCGGGCCCTTAGCTCAGTCGGTAGAGCAACTGACTTTTAATCAGTAGGTCGCTGGTTCGAACCCAGCAGGGCTCACCATCCGCATCCATCATCGCGAACGACTACAGCGTGTGGAGTCCCAGGGGACGAGGGGCGGAGTGTGCGCCTGCGGCAAGGGAGACGGCGGCAATGACGTCTTCGGGTACGAAGGGTTTGCGGATATAGCCCAGCGCGGTCACTGGCGGGCGGTCGATCTGGTCAGGGGTCGCGGTGACGAAAATGATCGCGGTGCCATATCGTTCGGCCAGGCGTCGGGCGATTTCGGGGCCGGTCGGACCGTCGCGCAGGTTGAGGTCGACCAGAGCGACCGCGGGGGGGCGGTCGATCGCGTCGATCCCGCGTCTGTCGGCGACCACTCCGATGATGTCGTGACCCGCCTGGGCGATGATATCCTCCAGATAGAGGGCGACGAGAAACTCGTCTTCGACGATCAATACCCCTGTCATGGTCGCGCAACCCATGTTCGATCAGGCAGCCTTGCTTCGCTTGCCATTGTTGTTGGATACCCGCTTCAACTCGCCGATCAGTAGCTCGATCGCATCGCCCTCCATGACGAAATCGTGCCGCGCATCGGGGAGCTGGCCGCTCTCCAGGACATTGGCCAGCATCGCGCGGGCGCGGCAGATGCGGCTTTTGACGGTGCCTAAGGCTATGCCGCAGACTTCGGCGATCTCTTCGTAGGCAAGGTCGCCTACCGCAACCAGGATCAGCGCATCACGGTGCGTTTCGGGCAGGGTCTGCAGCGCGCGCGCGACGTCGACCAGCGCCATGGCCTCTTCCTGGCCGCCCGGGGTCTTCAGCGTCCGCTCGGCCAGGTCCTCGTCGTATTCGCCGGTAAACCGCGCGCGCCGCGCCTCGCTGTAGAAGTGGTTGCGCAGGATGGTGAAGGTCCAGGCCTTGAAATTGGTTCCGGCGCGATAGCTGGCCCGTGCGGCCCAGGCCTTGAGCAGGGTTTCCTGGGCAAGGTCGTCGGCCCGTTCGCGGCAACCGCACAGGGTCCGGGCAAAGGCGCGCAGGTGCGGGGCAACCCCGGTCAGCGCAGTGCGAAAGGCCCCGTCGTCCAGCGCGGCATGATCGGGCGCGGCGGCACGGCTGGTGCTCCCTTCAATCCCCGCCTGGTCGGCGTTGCCCATGTTCCACTCCAAAGATGCAACGAATTGAATGAACAACACATTTGCGCGCGAAAGAGTTCCCGTCACGGATGATGGGGTGATGTGGTTGCGAGGAAACGTAATGATATCATGATATTGAGGGGAAATTTTCGACGTTGCCGCATCTCTGCCGCATCGTGATGCGATGTCTGGGTCGGTCGATCGTTGGGGTGGGCAGGCGCAGGTCGATCCGGTCGCAGTACGGTTGCGCTCCCTTTCGTGCCGTTCTAGACCTTGCCGATGCCGCGGTCCTGCCGGCCAGTCCACAAGCGAGACACGCCATGCCGTTCAGACAAGCCCTGGCCGAAAGGCTGCCCCTGTTGCGCCGCTATGCCCGCGCCCTGACCGGTTCGCAGCAGTCTGGCGACGCCTATGTCCGTGAACTGCTTGAGGCGGCGGTCGACGATCCCGCGCTGCGCGATGAGATCGGCATCGGGCGGGTGGCGCTCTATCGCGCTTTTTCGCGACTGTGGACGCGCGGCCACATCGAGATGGTCCATCAGGGCGAACCGGCCAAGCGGTCTGGCCTCGAGAGCGCCGCGCAATGGCACCTTGAGCGCATTCCCCCCGAACATCGCCAGGCGCTGCTGCTGACCACGCTGGAGGATTTTTCCGACCGCGACGCCGCCGAAATTCTCGGGATCGAGCCTGAGGCCGTCGCTGCCCTGGTCGCCCGCGCCATCACCGAGATCGACGCGGAGAGCGCGACCGAGGTACTGATCATCGAGGACGAACCGTTGATCGCGATGCAGCTGGAGGAACTGGTAGCCGACCTTGGTCACGCCGTCGTCGCCACCGCTTCGACCCGCAGCCAGGCGGTCGAGGCATTCACCCGCACCTCGCCGGGGCTGGTCCTCGCCGACATCCAGCTCGCCGATCAGAGCAGCGGGATCGACGCGGTCGAGGACATCCTCAAGGTCGCCGCGGTGCCGATCGTCTTCGTCACCGCCTATCCCGAGCGGCTGCTTACCGGCGAGCGGCCGGAGCCGACTTATCTGGTAACCAAGCCATTCCGCGAGGACACCCTGCGGGCGGCGATCAGCCAGGCGCTGTTCTTCGGATCGACCCGGCCATTGCACTGACCGCCCGGCGCGCGGAACACGGTTCAGGGCGCTCCCGCCGACCCGCGGAGGGCGAACTCGTTGCTGGCGCGGACCGGAACCCGCAGCACGCAGTAGACGCCTTCGGGGTTGAAACTCAGTTCGACCGGGGTGCCAAGTTCGTGACTGACGATCTTTTCGATCAGGTCGAGGCCGAAGCCGCGCCGATCGGGCGGCGTAACGCCGGGGCCGCCGGTCTCGCGCCAGCGCAGTTCGCACTGGTTGCCGGCCAGCAGGCTCCAGGTCACCGATACGCGGCCCTGCGGGATGCTCAACGCGCCGTATTTCGCGGCATTGGTCGCCAGCTCGTGCAGGGCCAACCCAAGCGACATGGCATCGTTCGGGCCCAGCACGGTATCGGGTCCGTCGATATCGACCTGGTTGTCGCCCGGATCAAGGTATGGGACCAGTTCGGCGGTGACCACGTCGCGCACCGGGGCGTCTTTCCAGTTGCGCAGGGCGAGCAGGTCGTGCGTGGCGGACAGCGCCCGCAACCGGCCGATCAGCCCCTCGGTAAAGTCATCGAGGTCGTGCGAGCGGCGCCGGGTCAGCGCGACGATCGACAGCACGTTGGCCAGCGTGTTCTTCACCCGGTGGTTGAGCTCGCGGGTTAGCGAATTGCGGATCGCCTCCTGCGCCGCGAGCGATTCAAGCACGCGACGATCGTCGGCGGCGCGGTTGATGACGATGCTCGCCAGGGCGAGCAGCAACAGGCTGACCACGGTTCCCGCGACCAGGACCACAAGCGAGGCGAGGGTCAGGCCGGGCGCGTCGTTCGAGGTTACCACCAGCGTCCAGTTGCGATCGCCGAAAGTGACCTGACGCTGGATCCGGTCGCGCGCGCTTGACTGGCGGACGATCCGGGCGAGGAGGTTCTGCTCGCCGGGCGGTCCATCGTAGAGGGCGATTCCGGCCTGCCCGCCGTGAAAGTTCTGCTGGACGGCGTCGAGAAATTCCTGCGCGCGCAGCGGGGTATAGGCGAAGCCCTTGAGCGCGTCGCGCTGGATGCGCCCGGCGGCGTCGCGCTTGAAC
>JAFEEP010000357.1 GCA_018241045.1 Pseudomonadota bacterium
CGCGGACGCGCCACGCGCGGCCTGCTGCTGGTCGGTCTGCCCTTCGCGGGCGCTTCCTTTGCTGACGTGGTGCAGGTAGAGCACGGATGCGCCCGTGGTAGCCGCGACCTGCTCCAGAACGGCCACGAGGTGGGCCATGTTGCCGTTGCTGTTCTCATCGAGGGCGTGGATGCGGCTCAGGGTGTCCAGCACGATCAGCCTCGCCCCGGCGCTGTACTCGATGACGCGGCGCAAGTGAGCCTCGTCCATGACGTTCAGGCGCTTGCCCATGATCGGCTCAAGCACGAGGTTCTCGGCGATGGCTTGGCGGGCTGTATGCCCAAGGTGCTGGCCGATGGCGTGAATGCGCCGGACAAGCGCGGGCGGCGGGTCTTCCCCGGCCAGATAGACCACGCGCCCGGTGTGTGCGGGGGCCAGGCCCACGAGGTCGCCGCCGGCAACGCTGCATGCGATGCTCATGGCCGCTTCCAGCGCCCAGAAGCTCTTGCCCGTGGCCCCTGGGGCGACGAGCGCGCCGACGGTTCCCGCGAGGAAGCCCGGCCATATGAAGTCCAGCACCGGCGGTTCGCACTCGAACGCCGCCAGGACGTCAATCGCCACGACTCAGTTCCCCGTTCCGTACAGGGATTCGTCGCTCAGCACCTCGGCGATCTGCGAGGTTCGAAAGTAGACGCGCCGACCGATCTTCAAGCGAGCCTTGTTGATTCGCCCCGCCCATTCGCTCGTCGTGCGCAAGCTGACCCGCAGGCCATCCGGTGATCGATCCAGGACAGAGGCGAGCTGCGCCATGCTCAGCAGCGGGCCGAAGCGTTGCAGCAGCGTGTCTTCTATCGTCATTGCGTAAACCTCCGTTATCAACTGAATTGCTACGAAGGTTAGGCGCTATTGGGGGTTGCCTACATCTTATTAGTTGTCCAAAATGGTTGACATGAAGAACGATCCAACCATTGTCATCTGGGAAGGCTGCGATCCCACTGTCTCGGAAGCCATCGGGCAGTTTGAGGATCGCTGGCGGCCGTATTCCGCCTCCTCGCGGCGCTACCCCATCGTTGGGCTGATACAGGAACTCATCGACCCCGCCGTAGCTGCGTACACGGCGACGCTGCCACAACGCTACTTGGGCCATATCCCCGGAGCAGGAACAGGGGTGAGCTTCAGCGGAATCATTCGACTGGTGGGACTTGATGCGATGGTTCGCATGCAGCGGCAGTTGCTGCGCCAGTTCATCAAAACGGAGGATAGGCAGACGCCAAGAGATCGGCGGTTTGTTGCAACACTCGAATCGTTGATCGGGCTTGTATGGGACTGCGCCTGCAAACGGCCGGTGAAGTCGAAGGTGCGCGACACCCGACTGAATGGCGAACGCCTCCAGGGGTTCTGCCGGTTCTGCGGATCACTCGCCGAGCTGACCTCATTCGCCGGCGGGAGCGATGATCCGAAAGCGGACGATCCAGAGGAAAAGCTTCGACTAAGCAGCCTGTATTGCCTGGATCACCGGCCTAAATTGCCGAGCGGCGCATGGAACCCTGTCTACAGACAAGCAAGGCGATCCCTCGCGCAATTCGACCTCGAACTGGCGAGACTCAACCAGCAATGCGCGAAGCCGGCCACTGCCCAAGTGAAATCGGGCGATCAACTGGTTGACAGCTACTTCTTCCACTATGTCGCAGGCCAGACCTTACAGCCGGCGGACAAGGCAGAGCTGCGCAATCAAGCACGGCTGATGGTGGACTCGAAGCTATCGGATCGCAAAAAGCAGATGCTGATGCTCCAGCGGTCTGGACTCAATCAGTCGGAGATTGCGCGAAAGCTCGGCATCGAGCGCCAAGCGGTATCGAAGGCGCTGGCGGCGATCCCCGCGATGTTCCGCTTGAGTACAAAGCCGCGCTCACGGCGTCAACCTAATTGACCAACTAATAGGACGAAACAATCCGCATTGCCAGGCACCATCAGGCACATGTTCGCAAGTGACTGAAAGAGGCCAGGGGATGCAGGCAACGACAAGCAAGACGCTCATCAATCGGAAGAAGCTACTGGCAATGATCCCGCTGTCTGAGCGCACGATCTTCAACATGGAGCAGCGCGGGGAGTTTCCGCGCCGGATCGCACTCACCAGCCGAAACGTCGCCTGGGACTTGGCCGAGGTCGAGGAATGGATCGAGGCGCGCAAGGCATCGGGCACTCAGGCCATGCGTCCCGGCTTCACCCCGTCGGTCGCAGCAGCCACTTTTTAGCGGCTAAAACGCTACGCCCCTCAAGTGTCAATGAAACCCGGGGCCATGCCTCGATGTTCGGGCAGGCGAGCGAACTGTAATCTTCTGGCTTACGCCTTCGGCCGCTTCAGTGTCCATTCGTCGATCATGTCCGCCCAGTCTTGCAACATCGCCGTCCGCTGCTCGCGGTACTCGGCCTTGTTGTAGACGGCCCTGACGCCTCGCTGCTCGTGCGCAAGGCACTTCTCAATCCAGTCCGTGTTGTAGCCGGCCTCATGCAACAACGTGCTGGCCGTGCGCCGCAAGTCATGTGGCCCGAACTTGGCGAGCGACTTCCCTTCCTTCTGCGCCAGCCGATACGTCAGCGTCAGCACCTGGTTGAGCGTGGCGCTGCTCATGGGCAAGTCCGAGTCGTACCGCGACGGCAACACGTAGTCCGATCCGCCGGCAAAGGTCTTGAGGGCAATGAAGATGTCCAACGCCTGCCGGGACAGGAACACCAGGTGCGGATTGCGTCGCTTCATCCGCTCCTTCGGGATGGTCCAAAGCGCCTCGCTGAAGTTGATCTCGCTCCAGGTCGCGTTGGTCAGCTCGCTCTTGCGCACCATCGTCAACAGCAGCAGCTTGGCCGCCGCCCGAATGGATGGCGCTGTGCCGATGCGCTCCATGTACTGGTACATCAGGCCGATCTCGTCGGGCGTCAGCGCACGGTCGCGCGGCTCGAATTTGGCGATGGACGTTGGACGCACCAGCTCCGCCGGGTTATCGACCTTCTGGCCGCGCTCGATGGCCCAGCGAAAGACCTGGAGCACCACCTCGCGGACATGCACGGCCGTCGCCGGCGCGCCGCGCTCGACGATGGCATCGGTCAGCGCGCGCAGGTCTTCGTGGGTGATCTCCACCAGCTTCTGATTGCCGAACTTTGGCTTCAGCTCGCGCTCGTAGACCGAGCGGCGC
>JAFEEP010000358.1 GCA_018241045.1 Pseudomonadota bacterium
CATCGAGCGCCTGATCGGCAAGGTGCCACGCACACTCATCGACTGCGACCTCGAGGAGGCCGACCTCTCTGGTCTCGACCTCACCCGCTGGCGCTTTGAACGCTGCAACCTGCGGCGCAGCGATCTTGCGGGGGCAAAGCTGGAAGGTACGGTCTGGCAAGGCTGCCGGGGACCGTTCGCCAATTTTTCGGGCGCGAACCTCAGCGAAGCCGAGTTCATCGGCGGCGACTGGAACAATTGCGCGATGCGCCGGGCCACCCTGACCTCGACCCGGTTCACCGGCTCCAAGCTCACCGGCGCCGATTTCACCGAGGCGCGCGCCATGCACATCCACTTCGAGGAAGTGCTGCTGGTCTCGGCGAAGCTGCCCGGCTTCTCGTTTCGCAAGGAGTGCCTGCGCCGGGTCGACCTGTCCGGTGCCGATGTGCGCAAGGGCGATTTCCGCATGACCGTGTTCGAGGACTGTTCCTTGCGCGAGGCGATGGTGACGGGATCGCGCTTCGAGGGCTCTGACTTGCGCGGCGCCGACCTTGGCGGGCTGCGCCTCGTCGATGCCGGGCTGTTTCGCGGGGCGACAATTTCGCGCGAGCAGGCCGGGCAATTGCTCGGCGAACTGGGGCTCAACGTCCGCTAGCCCTAGGGCGGGACCGCTTGCCTCAGTCTGCGGCGTGCTCGTCCTCGTCCAGTTGTTCGCTTACGCCTTCGGCAAGGCCGAGGCACAGCGCGGCTTCCTCGCGGGTGAGCATGATCTCTTCTGCACCGTACACGGCAAGCTTTGTGCGCAGGACCTGGGCCATCGCGCGCGCCACCTGCAGGGCGCTTGGCATTTGCTGTGGTTCAGCCATGGGCCGGGATCCTTTCCCTTGGGCGGCTCTGCCTGCGGCAGCGGGGCCGGACAAGTTGAGCTGGAAGGACGAGCATACCGGTTTTGTCGGGATGTGGCGAGGTGGAGAGGGGAAGGGGGGCACCCCGGAGCCCGCGCCCCGCGCGGGCGCCGCGGCGACCCGCTCTACTCGCTAGGGCGGAGCGTCGGCGCTGTCGCACCGCCGCCCACCCAAGCTCGCCTGCATGGATGCCGGCCCTGCGGGTGACGATCGGGGCCAGTGGAGGAAGTGGTGAGGCTGGTTGGCGCGGGCGGGCGAGGGCGCTAGGCTTCGGGCCATGCCGATCGTTCTCGCTGCCGCCGCCCTTTGCATGTCGCCTTCGGTTCACGACGGCGACACGATCCGCTGCGGCCGCGAGCGGGTCCGCATCGCCAACATCGATGCACCTGAATTGCCTGATAGCCCCAAGTGCCAGGACCGTCGGCGGTCCTACGCTTGGGTAGCGACTTTGCCGCAGGCGAAGCCTCGCGGGTTGCCCTGACGCGGCTGCTGTCGCGCGGGCGGGTCATGATCACGCGGCTTGGCACCGACCCCTATGGGCGGACGCTTGCCACGGTCTCGGTGAACGGCGTGGACGCCGGCGACTATCTGGTCGCGCAAGGCCTCGCGAGGCCCTGGCGCTGAGGACCCCTAGCGAGGGGGGCTAGCCTTTCCCGCCTGCGGGCGCCAGCTTGTGTATCTGACCAAGGCCCTTGCCGTAGCGCATGGCGTTGGACGGGGAGGGGCTGGGCGCGGCCTCGTGTGACCCCACCTGTCTCTGACCGGCATGGAGCGGGGATCGAGGAAGGCAATGCCCGCTGCCGCGGGCGCTGACCGGTAGGAGCAAATCCTGACGACAGGACCGAGGCTGACAGGTCTGACCTTTGCGGGGATCCGCGGGCCTGACCTGACGAAACCGCCCTTCGTTTGCCGATGAACCCTGCAGGGCCAGTCCCTGGCCGCAACCCAAAAGCAGCGGACCGTGAAGCCCTTCAGGCTTGCCGCACCACTCCTCGCTTTTGGGTTTCCCTCACATGCGTTCGGTGCGGGCCCGGGCCTTTGGCCCTGCCTGTGGTGTTCATCGGCGGGCGGTTCCGCCGAGTTCAAGCCACGGAGATACCCCATGAAGAACCTCGTCATCCTGATCGGCCGCATTGCCGCCGCTCCTGAAACCCGCCACGCCGGCGAGACCGCGATCACCTCTTTCACCCTCGTCACCGATCGCCCCAAGCTGGTCGATGGCAAGACGGTCAAGAACGAGGCCGGCTACACCGAGACCCTCGCCGAATTCCACCGCGTCACCGCTTTCAACGGCCTCGGCACCTCGGTCGCCAAGCACAAGAAGAAGGGCGACCTGGTCGAGGTGCAGGGCCGCCTCCACTACTCGAAGTGGACCGATCGCGAGGGCGTCGAACGCTACGCGGTCGAGATCGTCGCCGAGGAAGTCCTCTTCCTTTGACGCCCGAGCCCGGGAGGCGGCAGCGCCGCCTCCCATTGGGCCAAGACCAGCCCCCCATCACTCATGTGGTCGCTGCGACGGGCGAAACACCGGTTGCGAAAAAGGCAACGCGCCGCGTTTATTTCGTACTTGCAGCATAAGGGCCCCGCACCCATATGGGGGGTGCCTTTCAGGCATCCTCTCCCAAAACTTTCCAAGGGGCCGGCTCACGCTGGCCCCATTTTTTTTGGCTGCCGGATCGGCGGCTTGCGCCCCTTCGGGCATGGCATCTGTGACACTTTGCCCTCGGGCGGAGTGTCATGTTGCGCTGCGTGCGTGACATGCCCGGAGGGCAGGTCATCGATCATGCCTGCACGATCTCTACAGCGGTCGCGGGGCAAGGGTAGCACGCTCGGCCGCGCAAGTCAGGTGAGGGCTCTGGGCGAAGTGTCACGGGCGACAAACGACAGCGCAAGACACAAAGGGGATTCACAGGATTCACCTTTTGTGCTCAATACTGCTCGATGGAACGAGCCCAAGAAATCACTGGTGTCGGTGGGATCTACGCGGTCCTGGTCGAAGCCTCGAACCGGCCGCGCTACGCCTTCCTCGTCCTCCAGCTTGTCGCCGAGATTGCCGACGGGCGAGGGCAAGCCGGGCCCTTCGTGGCGCAAGGCGGTGTGCCGATGCTCCTGCGCGAATGGCTCTGCTCCCAGCTCTTGCCGATGAGCGCGCAGCCCGCACGGCGCGCGGCGCTGCGCGCGCGCGTGGCCGCAGCGCTGAAGCACGAGCTCACCGGTGACGCGATGCGCGATGCCGCGCGCATCGAGGCCGCGGTCGAAGAGCAGGTCCAGGCCGTCGGCCGCGCCAATGTCAGCCGCGCGATTTCCGATCTGGTCCGCGCCGGGCTGATGACCCGGCACTATGCGGGCTACGCCACGAATCACAAGAACCGCGGCGGCGGACGCCATGCGGTCTACGTGATCAAGCCGGGCGTCCTTGCCCTGCTGCGCAAACCTGCGCCGCTGCGGCGGCAGGGCTCGGGCGCTGCCGATCCCCAGGGCGAACTCTTCGCGGCCTAAGCCTCCGGCGCGCTGCGGCGACGCTCCTATGGCGCGGCGGCAACCCATCGCCTAGGAAACCCCCGACTGTGGATTGGAAGGTCTCGCCCGCATGGAAAATGAAGCACTGCTGGATCATGTCGCCGATATCGTTTCTGCCCATGTCAGCAACAATGCGGTCGCGGCCGCAGACCTGCCGGGCCTGATCCAGGCGGTCTACGCTTCGCTTGCCGCGCTTGGACAGGCGCCGGAACCGGCGGTGGCAGAACTGAAGCCTGCCGTCTCGGTGCGCGCCTCGGTCAAGCCCGACGCCGTCACCTGTCTTGAATGCGGCGAGAAGATGACGATGCTCAAGCGCCATCTTAGCACCGAGCACGACCTGACGCCTGCCGAGTACCGGACGCGCTGGAGCCTGCCCGCCGACTACCCGATGGTCGCGCCCGACTATGCTGCCAAGCGCAAGGAGCTCGCGGTCAGGATCGGCCTTGGCCGCAAACCTGGCCAGAGCCCGAAGGCTGAGGCCAACCCAGCGCCCGAAGCTGCACCCAAGGCGCAGCCCAAGGCCGCCGCGGCCCCGGCAAAACGCAAGAAGCTCGGCGTTGCCTTCGGTTCGGTAGACGCCATTTGAACCGCTGTTTTCAGCCAAGCTCTTGATTTCATTTAACATAATTCTTCTTATCAATCTGGAACAAGTCGCGAACACAAACAGGGCCGACCCCACCGGTTTATCCCACATTTTTCGCCTCTTGCCGGTTTGTGGGATAAACCCGATCCAGTCTGGCGCTGTGGGTGCCGATCAGGTCAGCCCGCACTTGCTTTCATCTTCGGGCGGCGCATCCTTCAGCACCAAGCCGCCTGGAACCAGTTCGGCGATGAGGCGCGAACCGCACTTCCAACCGCGCCGGGCCATCACCGCGTCCGGAAGCTGGAATTCGCCCTTTTCGTCGACTGCAATGATCACGTCGTGAGCCATAGCGCCCTTCTTACTTCACTGAGCGAATTTACCCTGCAAATCCGGTGAAGCTCTCATCCGCAGGGTAAACCGGCGCAAAACCTCATCTCAACGGGACACAGTCACCCGCTCCCCCCGGCATTTGCACGATCGAGCAGATCCATGAAAGCGCGAGCCGCTTCGCGGTCACGCGCGTCCTTGAACGCCACATCGAGGTCCGGGGCTGACCCGAGCATGTAGAGCAATGACCACATCGCAAACTTGCGCCCTTTATCGGTTTCGAGACCAAACTAGACGCGCATGCGCTCGATACCGCTGGCCATACCTTCAGGAGAAACCGCTCCGAGATCATCGGTCCCGAAGAAGCGTCGCATCTGGTCGTCGAATTCCATGTGAATAGTCCATTCCAAGCGTTCGCGTTAACGGCGCATCCCGATAGCGCCTGGCCGAAGCTTCGCATCCTCGCCCTGATCGAAGGCGTTGCTTGCCATCAGCATGGCTCGAGCAGATTCCAGAGTGCTCCACTCAATCGTGTGCGTGAAGGCTTGTGCGACATCGAGCATGCGGATCAGCGGCGCAGTTTGACGATTGTGCGAGAAGGCCTTGAGCGCGCTCAGGTAGTCGGTGCGATAGGCGGTTGGAATGATGATCCGCTCTTCGTCATGAGCCAGCAGTTCTGCGTTCATCATGATCCGCGCGATCCGGCCATTCCCGTCAGCGAACGGGTGAACCTCACTTATCAGCGTCATCATGTAGACGGCCCGCTGGAACGGTTCCCCCAGCGCCTGCAAGAAGCCGAAGCCTCGCTCGAGCGTCCCTTCGACCAGATCCGGCGCCACGAACACGGTCGCACCCGCCTGGTTGCCACGTTCCTTGAAGGCACCGGGAAGTTTGTCGGGGCGTGCTTCCATCACTGAGGCATGACGGCTGAGCAGCAGTCCGCGTAGCGACGCGTAATCGGTCGGTAGATCCTTCAGGCGAACCAGGTCGGAAACAACCCGGAAAGTGCCGAGCACATCGTGAGCGTCGGCTGGACGTTCGGTAGGGATGACACCTTCGAAGACAATCTCGGCGGCTTCCTCGACACTGAACTCGGTGCCTTCGATGAAGTTCGAAAAGTAGGCTTCGTAGAACGCTAGGGTCGAAGTTGCTTCTGCGCTGCGCGCGGGTACGGACCGGCGCTCGGGCACTGTCTCGCGCAGTGCCGTGAACAGCTCTTCAAACATCTCGACGCGCGCCGGATCGAATGGCTGCCCTGCGAGACGAGCCTTGCCGATGGCGCTCTGCATCGCGGCTTCGGGGGGTCCGAGCAGCGAGCCGACCAGACCGTCGAGCTCGGTAGCTTCGGCCTCGTAGCCGAGGGTCGGCGCAAGCATCCGCGCTTCGTCACGAAGCCGATTGATGGCTCCCTCGCCCTGGCTGCGCAGCATCCGGTCGAGCCGCTCTTCAAGTTCGGCGCGGGATAGGGTTCTCGACATTCGGCCCCCGCGTCCGCGCGTTGGGCGCAAATTTTCGAGATAGGTCCTAGCCGTCGAGGCAAGCCGGACCCCACTGAACGGACGATCGCTGTCGAGTGCTGCAGGGCCCGACCTTGGCCGTAAGGTTAGACCTGGAAGCTCGGTCTCGCGCCGCTTCGATGAGATCAGGAATACCGAGCCATCCTCGGCCGGTTTTCCTTCCAGTGCCGTGCGATCGGCAATGATGGCGTCAGGATAATAGGCGGCGACGAGGTTGTACCAGTTGCGCCGCACCAATCGTTCGGGATCCTCGTCGAGATTGCGGGTGTAGAGCCGAGAGCCAAGTTTGCGCATTTCGCCTCGCTCCACGGCCTGGTAGACGGCCTTGGAGATCGTGCCGTCCGAGACGAAGACTTCCGGCAGCGTCGCGAGCGAATTTCTGGACATTGTGGGCTCCTTGCGGAGCCTCATGCCTGAAGATTCGAGGCTTAAGAAGCCATTTTTGCGAAAAAACGATACTTAATGTGCAGTGTGAGCGAAATTTCGCGCCATAAGAGCCTGCAAGCCATTTCCTTAAACCAATGTCCCTCTGTCTCCGGGCTGGCAAATGAGCGGCCCTGTCAAGCTGGACGCACTCGGTCCCGCGCGCCCGGCGGCGCGCTCCTGCGGGTGCGAATTTTCTCGGCTCTGGGCCGCCGGTACGCTTGCCTGCGCCTCCGTCGCCGCGCCGCGCCCGTGCGTGCCGCACCGGGCCACGGCCCGACAGACTTGCTCCGGCAAGGGGTCCGTCTTTTTGTTGGCTGGCCGCGCCGCTGGCAGCGGCCAGGATGGGAAGTCCGGTCGCGTTGTTCCGAAAACGCCAAGTGTGATCCACTGGGTCACAGCGCAACAATAATTGCGCTAGGCATTGGCGCATAGCGGCACAGCTTAACCCAAGTCGATTCCGTACAATGATTCTGTCACGTTACCCGCCTAGATCCGTATCGCGACCCGAAGGACTCGGATTTCGATCAGGGTTCTCTACTTCACAGCGGCGGCATCTCTCGGTGTCGCCGTTCTTTTCTTTGCTATCCTGCCTATTTCTCGGACCACCGCCACGATCTGTCATATGGCTGATGCAGAGACGGATTGCTGGAAAGTTTACCGCTTGGGCCTACCTGGATGCCGTAAACGTCGTATGTTGGTTGAACGATGCCGAGCCTTGCGAACCAGATTCTGGACTCCATCCCGGAGAATGCGATCGTTGAGCGCGGCTCGCTTGTGCTGGCGGCTGACTACGATTCGGTGGGCCGCGCGCTCAAACAGCTTGTCCAAAACCGCAAGCTCGTGCGTGTCGGCCGCGGGCGGTACCGCAAGTCTGGCGGCCAAACGACCTCGTCAGCCTCGTCGATCGCAGAGCTCATCGCACAGCGGGTCCGGAGATCCCGGCGCAACGTGTTCATGCGTTCCGATTTCGGCGAATTCGGAAGCTATGATGCTGTCGGGCGCGCACTTCGCCAACTGGTGCAGACAGGCCGTCTGGTGCAGATCGGCTATGGCCTCTATGCGAAGGCGGAGCCTTCACCGCTGACCGGCAAACCCGTGCCGATTGTCGGCATTCGCATATTGGCGAGCGAAGCGATTAGGCGGCTCGGAAAATCGGTCGAGCCCTCGCGCTTTGACACGGCCTATAACAGCGGGCGTTCGGCCCAGGTCCCCACGGGGCGCACCTTGACCGTCAACGCAAGGATCCGCCGCCGGATCGGGTACGATGGTCATTATGTCGTTCTCCAATCCGCCTGAGCGGCTCTGCCTGTTGCTGGAAAACGCGCCAGCCTGACATCGACCATGTGGCAGGGAGGACCTGCTGAGTTTTGCGGTTAACCCCGAACGCCCAGATGGGGTTCGGGGGCAAAACCGTAATCTCTCTCTCATCTCGGTGGCTGAGCGAAATCAGCATCGCCATAGCATGACGCCTGGGAGGTTGGCGGCCGTCAAGGATCGCGGGTGCCCCCCGATTTTGGCCTGCTGCGGCTAGCGCCTTGCGAGCAAAAATCGGCTCCCCCCACGCCCGCGACACGCGGCGGCAGCGCGTGCGCGCCGCCGTCCCTGACTGCCTGACTCCGGCGTCCTTCCGATGGGCATCTTTCATCAGCGTGATGAGAGAAAATTCCATTTGGAGGTTATCATGACGGACCGTTTCTCGAACTTCGCCGACCTTGCCGAACACTATGCGCGTGAAATCGCCACGCCCGACTATGCCCGGGCATTCATGGAGCAGACCGAACTGGCCAAGCTCTCGATCGAACACGAGCCGAGCGCTGCCGAAATGCCCGACCCAGAAGTTGCGCAGGCGGCGATCGAGATGATGCTGGCAACGGTCTTCGACCTGTTCAGCGACACCCGGATGGAGGACTTCGCAAGTGAAGTCGCATGGGGCATCGCCAACAGCTTTCATGTCGTGGCGAAGCGCCTCGATGACCGCGAGGACGCGATGGCGAACCGGCTCCAGGAGAAGATGCGCGAGTATGATCCGAGCGAGGTCTATGCGACCGATCTGGAAGACCTCACCATGCAGGCCCGCAGCCTTGCCGAATGCCGCGATGCGATGGAATGCATGCGCGATCATGCCGCGCGGATCTACCTTGTCGAAACCGGTCGGCCTTTCTCACCCGTGCGGGGCTCGCGGGTCTCGTCCAAGACCAATGCCTCGATGATCGAGGCACGCGACTATCTTGCGGCACAGAAGGCGCAGCGGCGTGAGCAGTTCGCCCCATCGGGTCCGGTCGTGGTGTTCTCGGGCGGACAGCAGTTCACGGACATTGCGCTGGTTGAAGACTATCTCGACGCGATCCATGCCCGGGTCCCGTCGATGGTGCTAGCAACGACTGCTCAGAACAAGGGTGCGGACGTGATCGCGGCAGCCTGGGCATCGCGCCACAATGTTCCGGTGATCCTGTGCAAGCCCGATACCTCGCGGGGACCTTCGGCGCCCTATCAGCGCAACGCGCGCATGCTCGCCTTCAAGCCTGTCGAGGCGGTGGTGTGCAGCGGTGGCGGCATCCAGGCGAACCTTGCCGACCGGCTGCGCGAAGCACGCATTCCCTTGCACATCGTGCGCGACGCTTCGGTCCAGAACGAGGCTCCGGCGGCGCGGACCAAAGCCGCAGCGCACGCCGAGCGGCCTGCGATGAAGCGCACGGCTTGTGGCACCGTCAATGGCGATGACCTCCCGCCATTCTGAGCGGGGCATGCTCCGATTGCAGCAACCAGAAGGGTGTCCGGCCTCACCGCCGGATGCCCTTCTTTTTTGTCGATCGGGACGCACACTGTCATGGCCCGGCTCGCTCGCTTCTTGCCCCCGCCAGTAATGGCCTGACGGCCTGCTGGCGGGCACGCGAAGGCTTCGCATCGGCCGGGCGCTCGAGACCCGTGCCTGGGACCACCGGGTGTGCTGCCCAACAGGGTTAAATACTCTCGCAGACTTCCAAGCATGATGGCCGCCATTGGCCCGCGTCAAGAAGGGCGGTTCCCCCAATTTTTACGCCTGAAGAAGGCGAAAAAATCGGCTCCCCCACCCCCGCTCACGCGGCGGGCCGCGGGCGGCCCGTTCCTGACCCGGGCCAAGCTCGGCCATCCCGAAGGAGACCTCTTCAATTCCTTTGACAGGAGGCTCACATGAACGCTCTTACCAAGACCCTCGACATCCCGGCTTTCGACCACATCAGCTATGACGCAGCAGTGCGCGCCGCGACGATGCGGGCCCAGCACAGCTTCTTCGACCAGCACGTCATCGAGGACGAGTTCGGCTGCTTTCTCGCCATCGACGAGGGCGACTACAACGCCCTGCCCCAGGACCTGATCGACCGGATCGTCCATTCCATCCCGGGCATGATGGCCGACGACTTCGACGAAGCGAACATCGCTCGCGCCGCAAGCTTCATGAGTGTGGTGATGGATCCCGAATGGGACGCGGATTGCCCGTTCTGAAATGACCAACTTGAACGTGCGCCGGAGGGCTCTTGAGGGGCTCTCCGGCCCCTCTTTTTGCGTGTGTTCAATAAAGCGCAGCCGGGGCATCGAACCCCGGCTGCGCTGGCCTCTCTCGAGGCCGGTTTCAGCTTGCCCGCAGGCGCTTTTCCGCTTCGTCCAGACCGAGCTTTGCAAGAGCGGCGAAGAATGCTTCGACCCTCTCGAAAGGCGCCTTGCCGAGAACCGATTTGTGCATCAGTTCGACACTCGCTGCCCGCTCGCTTTCGCGCAGTTTCGTCTCGCGCGCTTCCAGCGCCTGACGCTCCTTCGCGATTGCCTGTCGTTCCGCTTCAAGGCTTCCTTTTCTGGCCATGTTGATACCTCGTGGGTTGCTGCTGAAACCTCCCGGCCTGAGGATTCCAAGCAGCGAGCGCAGTGGCAAGCCTTTTGCCAACGGTCCTGCAAATAAATCGTGCGGCCAGTCCTGTAATCAGCGGCGCTCATTGGCTTCAGGACAGGCGGTCAAGGCCCGACTCCATGCGCATCAAAGACGAGCAACCACCCACCAGACACAAGGTATCGGATTAAGGGGAAGGATTGCACACCCTACACGGCAGGACCGTAAGGAAAATGGCGGAAATGCGTGTGTGTACAGAGTGGGAATTTGGTAATACATCGTATTACATTGCTGTAGCCTGCCGGTAAAGTCCCGGAATTCCGCGAGTTTCACGGTATTACAATGTAATACGCCATTCGGTCCCCAACGGCTTTCTTGCCAAGGCTTCCCGGATCGCCTAAAACCCATCTCGCGCAATCTCCACCAGGCCCTTTCGAAGGGCGTGGTGATGACTGAAACAGTTCTGATAACCCTCCGGCTTCCGCAGCCGCTGGTCGATGCGGCGCAGGCCGCCGCAACCGCGCAAAACGTCTCCCGATCTAACTTGCTGCGAATCGCGCTCGAGCAGTTCCTGGGCGTCATGTCGGGCACGAGCGAGGCGGACCGCCGCCGGCAGTTCTCGGCCGAGTATCTGTTCCTGGTTGCCGACCTCATTGTCCAGCGCCAGTACCCCGATGCCCATACCGCTCTGATCTCCGAAGCCGAACGCCGGATGGAGGCGCTCTGTGCCGCGTCCTGACACCTGGTCCGACCGGGCGCGGCCGGGCAAGCTGCAGCACCATTCCGCGCGCGGGAACATGCCGCGCAACGCCGGCGATTTCACCCGCGGCTCGCAGCTCATCACCCACGAATTCATGATGTGGTTTGCCTCCGCAAAGATGCCCCTGCTGGTATGGTTCTTCACCTTCTGCATCGCGCTTTCGATCGTCCTCGCGCTGCTGCTCCATGAGCACGAGATCCAGATGATCCTGATGCGGATCTACGCCGCTGGATGGACCTTCATGGAGTTTTCCTCTCGCAAGATTCTCAACCTCACCCTCCCCTCCGGCGAAGTCGTCCGGGCCCCTGTCGGTATGGTCGCTTCGCACCCCGATGTGGTCATCGCCTGGAACAAGTTGATGCGCGCCATTTGGGGCTCGCTGTTCATCTCGCTCTTCGTCGCGGTGCCGATCGCGGTGTGGTTCGTCGACTTCTCCAAGCGGCGCGGCAAGTCGATCCTCGAGGAGCGGCATCAGCGCGGCGCCATGCTGGTTGATGCCGCCGAGCTTGCCCATGTCATCAATGCCCACAACCGCGATATGCTCGGCGCAGAGATCGCCGAACGCCTGCCCGGCAAGAGCTTCGACGAGGTCATGAAAATGAGCCTCGCGACGCGCAAGGAGGCGGGCATTCATCACGTCTATTCGATCGCGGGTGTGCCCTTCCCCTGGCGCACCGAACAGGCCCACACCATCATGATCGGCTCGACTGGCACGGGCAAGACAACGCAGATGCGTGCGCTTATTGCGCAGATGCGCACGCGGCGCGATCGGGCCGTCGTGTTCGATCTCACCGGCGCTTACGTCGAGGCATTCTACAACCCCCAAACCGACACCATCCTCAACCCGATGGATGAGCGCTGTCCGTCCTGGTCGGTGTTCGCCGAAGCGAAGAACCATGCCGACTTCACCGGCATCGCCGCAGCCCTGCTTCCGGCAGATGGCGGCGGTGCCGAGCCGTTCTGGATGCTGGCTGCGCGCACGCTGTTCGTCGAGACCTGCATCAAGCTGATCAAGCTTGGCGAGGCGACCAACCAGGCGCTCGCCAGCAAGCTGATGATGGCCGACCTCAAGGAGGTCCACAAACTCCTCGAGCACACCGTTGCCGACCCGCTGACCGCGCCCGAGGCGGCCAAGATGGCGGAATCAATCCGCGCCGTCTTCAACACCAATGCCCAGGCTTTGCGGTTCCTGCCTGAGGGCAAGGAGGCGTTCTCGATCTCCGACTGGATTCGCGCGGAGAACAAGCCCGGTTCGATCCTGTTCATCACCTCCTCGCACAACGAACTGGTGCTCAATCGGGCGCTGCTCTCGCTCTGGATGAACCTCGCGGTCCACACGCTGATGCGCTTGCCGCGCACCCGGGACCTGCGTACCTGGTTCTTCTTCGACGAGGTCCATGCCCTGCACCGCCTGCCGGCGATCGAGGACGGCCTGCAGACCGCGCGCGGCTTCGGCGGCGCCTTCGTGCTCGGCATCCATTCCTTCGCCAAGCTGGCCGAGACCTACGGCAAGGAAGGCGCGCAGAACCTTGCCTCGCTCGCGCGGACCAAGCTCGTTCTCGCCGCAGCCGACCGCGACACCGCCGAGCACTGCTCGGACTACATCGGGCACCGTGAAGTCAGGATGATGGATGAGGCCTACAGCTATGGCTATTCCAACATCCGCGACGCGGCGACGATCACCCCGCGCTCCGAAGTGCAGCCTCTGGTGCTGCCCGACGACATCATGAAACTGCCTTCGCTGCGCGGCTTCCTGGTGTTCCCGGAAGGCTTCGATGCCGCGCGGATCAAGCTCACCTACAAGGACTATCCCAAGGTTGCCGAAGGCTATGTCCTGCGCAGCCATGTCGAGCCGATCGAGTTCGCACGCGATGCCGATAATGACGCCAAAACCGAAGGCGGCGGGCGCGAGACCAAGGACGAACTCGAACTTGCCCCCGCACCCGAGGTCGAAGGCGAACCGGCAAAGCCAAGCCCCACACCCCGACAGGAAGAGTTGAACTTCGCCGCCATACAGGCCGAGCCGACAGTTGCACCGCAACCGAGCCTTGGCCGCTCGATGATCGCCAGCGCCGAGATCGTGAAGAGCGCGACAGTTGCGCGTTCCAGCGAGACCGAAACCGCGTCCAAGACGCCCCGCAGCGCCGGGCCGAAGGTCCCTGCCCAGCGGTCCACCCAAGCCGCCCGCGAACTTGCCGAAGCAATCGACCGCAACGTTTCGGCGGAACGCGAAAAGCAGCCGTCGCGACAGCCCGAGATCGATGTCCCCAGCCACGATGACGGACCGGAGATGTAACCCATGCACTCCATCGCATCCGTCAGGTCGTCGAGCGGCGCAGCCGACTATTTCGCGAACGACAACTACTACACGGCCGATGAACACGCGGAAGCCGGGGTCTGGGGCGGAGAGGGTGCGCGCGCACTCGGACTTGAGGGTCAGGTCGAACGCGATCAGTTCGAAGCGATCTTGAATGGGCGCTTGCCCGACGGGGAGATGGTGGGCCAGGTCGAGAGCCGGCGCTTGGGTCTCGACCTTACCTTCTCGATGCCGAAGTCCGCCTCGATCCTGGCACTGGTCAGCGGCGACAAGCGGATCCTCGATGCGCACCTCGCCGCCGTCAAATCGACCATGACGCAGCTCGTCGAAAAGCAGTTTGCCGAGAGCCGCAACTACGATCGCTCGCGCAGCGGCGAGCCGCAAAAGACCGGCAATCTCGTCTATGCCCTGTTCGCCCACGACACGAGCCGAGCCCTCGATCCACAGGGCCACATCCATGCCGTCGTCGCCAACCTGACGCGCGATCCGAAGGGCACCTGGAAGGCGCTGTGGAACGGCGAGATATGGAAGAACAACACGACGATCGGCCAGTTCTACCACGCTGCTTTTCGCGCCCAGCTGCAGAAGCTTGGCTACGAGACCGAGGCGGCCGGCAAGCACGGCTCGTTCGAGGTCAAGGGCGTGCCGAGCGAGGTCATCAAGGAGTTCAGCCAGCGCCGCGAAGATATCCTGACCAAAGTCGAGGAACTCGGCATTGCATCGCCGCAGGGCCAGGACCGGGTGACGGTCAATACCCGCGATCCCAAACTCGCCGTCGAGGACCGGGCGGCACTGGTTCAAACTTGGCAGGATCGCTCTGCGGCACTGGGGTTCGATGGCAAGGCGCTCATCGCCGAAGCCAGGGCCCGCGCCGAGGTGCAGGCGCGCCCGACCTTCCGCGAAACGGCAACCGCCGCGCTCGGTGAAGTCTCGACCCGGATCGGCGCGGCGCTGCGCACGCCGAGCCCGCTGGCGGTAAGCGGCGCGGCCGCCCTGTTCCTCCCCGCCGACACGATCAAGGCCCAGCATGCGACGGCGTCGGCCATTCGCCACTTGTCCGAGCGCGAGGCGGCGTTCTCGCCGCAGGCGATCCTCAGCGCGGCGCTGGGCTTCCAGATCAAGGGTCTCGAAGGCGGCGCGGTCGCCCTGCGGATCGGCGAACTCATTCGCGAGGGCCATCTGATCCCTGGCAAGTCGGAGCGGCTCGACGGGCACTTCGATCTGGTCACGACGCCGGCGGCGCTCGCCATGGAGCAGCAGATTCTGGACCGGATCGATGCCGGCAGCGGACAGGGCCGCGCGTTCATGCCGCCCGAAATTGCCATGGCGCGGCTTCAGGAGGCGGTGCGCGAACTCGGCCAGACCCGCGCCGGGGTCAATACCTGGCAGCTCAACGAAGGCCAATTGGCCGCAGGCGTCGCGATCCTTTCCGGCGCCGATCGCTTCCTCAATGTCCAGGGCGTCGCGGGGGCGGGCAAGTCGACGCTGCTCGGCGCGCTCGATAAGGTGCTCGGGCAAGAAGGCGTCAAGCTCGTCGGCCTCGCCTTCCAGAACAAGATGGTCGCCGACCTGCGCGGCGGGGGCGGCCAGTGCATGTCGGCCGAGCAGATGCGCGAGGCGGGGATCGAGGCCTACACGATCGCGAAGTTCCTCAGCACCTATGGCGGGGCTGCCGCCGCGGGATCGGGCGAGCGCTTCGAGGCCGCCAAGGCGGCGCTCGCCAATACCGTCATCATTACCGACGAAAGCTCGATGGTCTCCTCGCGTGACATGCTGCGGCTGACTGCGCTGGCCGAGCAGCTCGATCTCGCCAAGGCGCCGTTCATGGGCGACCGCCAGCAATTGTCGGCGATCGAACAGGGCAAGATGTTCGCCGTCAGCCAGGCCGCGGGGCAAGCAACCGTGCGGATGGACGAGAACATCCGCCAGAAGAACTCAGCCCTTCTGCTGGCGGTCGCCGGGCTCTCGAACGAGGGCCATGCGAGCCTCGCGCTCGACCTTCTTGCTGCGCACGGCCGCGTCATCGAAGCGGGCCCCGATCACGTCGCCCGCGCCGCCGAGCTATGGCTGTCGCTCAGTCCCGACAAGCGCGAGGCGACCGCTATCTTCACCGCCGGGCGCGATGACCGCGCCGAGATCAACGCGCGGGTCCAGGCGGGGCTGCTCAAGGAAGGCACCCTCACCGGGCCGGGTCTAACGCTCACCACCCTGCAGAGCGCCAATACCACGCGCGAAGAGCTGCGCTTTGCCTCGACCTACCGGGTGGGCCAGGTGTTCGACGCGCGGATGGACGTGCGCGAGCTGGGGTTGAAGCGCGGGGAGTACGAGGTCCGCGAGATCCGCAAGGACGGCATGGTCGTGCTCGAGGCTGGCGGGCGGCGCAAGGTCATCGACCCGACCCGCATCGATCCCGATCACCGCTTCGACCGCATCGGGCTCTACGAGCAGAAAGAGATCAAGATCCATGACGGCGAGACCGTGTTCTGGCGCGACAAGGACCAGGGGCGGGACATTGCCAAATCGACCTATGCGACGGTGCTTGAGGCCAGGCCCGAAGGCGTACGGGTCGAGCTTGCCGACAAGCGGCAACTGGTGCTTGCGACCAGCGACCCGATGCTGCGCCGGCTCGACCTCGGCTATGCGCTCAATGCCCATATGGCGCAGGGCATGACGAAACCAGAGGCGATCGAGGTGATCTCCTCGGCGCAGCGCAACCTCGCGACCCAGC
>JAFEEP010000359.1 GCA_018241045.1 Pseudomonadota bacterium
CACGACGACCGCGCCGAGATCAACGCGCGGGTCCAGGCGGGACTGCTCAAGGGGGGCACCCTCACCGGACCGGGTCTCACGCTCACCACACTGCAGAGCGCCAACACCACGCGCGAAGAGCTGCGCTTTGCCTCGACCTACCGGGTGGGCCAGGTGTTCGACGCGCGGATGGACGTGCGCGAACTGGGGCTGAAGCGCGGGGAATACGAGGTCCGCGAGATCCGCAAGGACGGCAAGGTCGTGCTCGAGGCTGGCGGGCGGCGCAAGGTCATCGACCCGACCCGCATCGATCCCGATCACCGCTTCGACCGGATTGGGCTCTACGAGCAGAAGCAGCTGAAGATCCATGACGGCGAGACTGTGTTCTGGCGGGACAAGGACGGCCCCCGCGACATTGCCAAGTCGACCTATGCGATCGTGCTTGAGGCCCGTCCCGACGGGGTGCGGGTCGAGCTTGCCGACAAGCGGCAACTGGTGCTCGCGCCCGGCGACCCGATGCTGCGCCGGCTCGACCTCGGCTACGCGCTTAATGCCCATATGGCGCAGGGCATGACGAAACCGGAGGCGATCGAGGTCATCTCCTCGTCGCAGCGAAATCTCGCGACCCAGCGCACGCAGAACGTGCTCAACACCCGCGCGACCGACGACATGATGGTCGTCACCAACAATCTTGAGGGCCTGAAGCAGCAGCTCGACCGCACGCCCGGAAACAAGACATCGGCGCTCGAGGTGACCGGCAAGCTTGAAGTCGAACCCCGCCACCACAATCCGGTCGACGCGCGGCAGTTGCCCGAACTCAAGATGAGCCCCGAACTCAAGGCCAAGCTCGATGCCGTGCTGGGCAAGGCACCCGACCCCCCGGTGCGGCAACTCCCCGTGCCTGAAAAGTCGCTGGGGCTCGACCTGTGAGGCCCCTCCCCGCCCTCGCACCTGCTGCGGCGGCCCAGGTGTTCGACCGCGCGCATTCCACGCTCGTCTGGTTGGCCGTCCTCGCCTTTGTCCTGCCCGAGCCTGCGGCGCGCGGCCTGGTCATCCTGGCAATGATCGCCGTCGCCCTTGCCGCGGCGGCGGTCGCGTTCCTTGCGCCGGCTGCGCCGGATCCAAAGCCCGATGCCGATCCCAAACCGCCCGTCAGCGAACCGATGGAGAGCGACCATGGCCTATGAACACGAGGAAGTCGGCGACTTTGCGAGCGAGCGCGACGCCCAGGATTGGGCGGAGCGCAACAACATCGATCCCCAGGATCTCCACTTCCGCGCCCGCGGAAGGCGGGGCGTCACCCTGAGCGTGCGCCGGTCGGCGCTCGGGGATTCGTCGCGCGGCGACCTCTCATTTGGCCGCCGGACCGGCTTTTTCTGAGAACAAGGAGACTAGCCATGAACCGATATGCCTATCTGCTCGCCCCGCTGATTGCAGCGGCCGCCACCCCTGCCCTCGCCGCCGAACCCGCTCCCAAGGCGTCCGCGGCGTCAACGTTGATCCAGAGCCAGCTTGAAAGCCGGGCCAGCCCCGAACAGACCAGCCCCGAACAGACCAGGGCGACCCTCGCCCGGCTGCGCGAAGCACTCGAGGCGCGCAAACAGGAGTTGAAGGACGCGGCCACTCGCTTCCAGCACGACTCCAACGGCCTCTGCCCGGACTGCCCGGAGAAGGACGCCACGGGCCACCACCATTCCGTCAGCGAAGAGCGCAAGGTCGACTGCATCGAATGCGTCGAACGGCCGCACTACGCCTGATCGGAAACGGCGCGGTCCGGGTCACCTCCCACCGGGCCGCGCCGAACCGGGCCTTCAGGCAGGAGCACCCACCATGCCCCAACCCATAGATATCTACGACCAGGATGATCTCGCCAGCCTCAGCGACGACATGCCCGGGCCCCCAAGAGCGCAAGAAATCGACCGTTTGATCGATCGCCAGTTTCTGCAGTCCGTCCTGCCCCGGCTGTCGCCCCGCGAAGAGCGCGTCATCCGGATGCGCTTTGGACTCGGTGGGCTTGGCGAGCACACCCTTTGCGAGGTCGGCAAGGATCTCAACATCGGCAAGGAAGCGGTACGGCGCATCGAGATGAAGGCGCTGCGGCGCCTGCGGTGGTACGCCTGCCGAGCTTTTCCTGAACGGGCAGTTCGGGCTGGGATCACGAGCAAGCCGATCCCGGTGCCTCCATCGCGTGTTGTGGCACCTGCAATCGCGATAAAACAGCCGGTACGGAAGGCGACACCAAACAGACAGGTTCGGATCGAGCGCTGGCACGACCCTTCACCGCAAGTGCCACCGCTGGTCTCAGGTATCGTTCTGTCAGTGCTTTGTAGCGCCTACGTGGCGGCGCTCGGCCTCAACACGACCATTGTCTATCAAGTGGCGGCGCAGCTTGGCGTAGCGGGAGCATTGTTGCTGTGCTGCGGAGGGGGTTTCCTCGGGTTCAGCCTTGCAATGACGCTGCCGGTCATGCTGCGCGACTTTCCGGTCGATCCCGAACGCATCCGACGAGGCGACGGTCTCTTCTATATGCTTTTCGCTGCTTTGGTGGGCGCCGCCGGCTTGAGCGATACGGCTCAGACCTTCCTGCACGGCCTGATAGCGGCAACGCCGCCCCGTTTCCAGAACGGGACGCCAGAGATAGTTCGCTGGTTCTCCGTCCTCATCCTGCTGCTTTGCCCCGCCTACTTGTGGAGTTACCACGAACGGGAGCGTAGGCTTCGCCAGTTACTTCGGTGACAAGCATGTCTGTGCAGACCCGGCGATCCGAAATTGACGGGACTTGTCTGCTTTCCTTGCTATTGGGGGTTTTCGTGATTCCACGCTGGGAACGCTCGGTTTCCGATCGGGGTGCGGTTCAGCAATTTCACCAAATGGATTATTAAGCTACAAGTAATGAACCAAAATCGTCGCCTTTCAACCAACACGATCGTCGGCACCATCGAGCATGGCCCTCGCGGTCCGATTCTGCGTGACGATGACGGTGTGCGCTGGCGGCTCGGATTTGCTGATGGTCAAGTTCCCGATGGCCTCACGGGGCGGGTCAATGTGCGGGGACGCATCGTCGAGATCGACCGGATCGAGGTCGACTATCTGGTAGGTGAAACATAACTTCCATGCTGCGACGAAATGGACGATGTTCGATTGGGCCAGCGACCTGTATTTCGAACTGTCTGTCTCATTGGACTATGGGCAACTACTCGGTTCGCACCATTCCCGACACATTATTCTGGTAATTTACATGTTGAAGCGTTGACAGAAAGTCCCGTCTCAACAAAGACTTGTGTGAACAGGGGATTTCGGGGCACGACCATGGCGATTGAGCGGCTTCCGATCAGCCGGAACGCGCTGGAAATCATCATCAGCGATGCCAGGGACCTGCTCGATACGCTTGAAGCCGCCGGTCTGGAACAGGCGGCAAGGGTCATGGCGAGCGTCTTGGATCAGCTTGTGTGTGACAGAACGGGACTGTCCGGAACCTCGGGCTTCATGTTCAAGGCGGATGATTCACCGGCAAGCTAGGCGCGACTAGGACAGTGGCGCACCAAACGCGATCGTCCGGCCATCAGCTGCGGGCTCGCGCGTTCCCTGCCCGAAACTGCGGCCGTCGATCGCGATCGTTTGGTCCATGCGGCGGATATTGGCGACCGGCGCCGCGTCGCGTGCCACGAGACTGTCGATCGCGGCGAGAACCGCTTCGCGCGAGGAATAGACGTCCTCGCGCATCAGCAGCCGGGCCATCGATGCTGAGCGTTCGGCAATTGCGGCAGCAATCTTGCGGTGGGTGCGCGCCGAATGTTCGCCGTCTTCGCCACGCTGTGACCAGACGATCAGCCGGTGGAGCGCATTGGGCAGGACGAGGCAGATCATCTCTGCAAGCCGCGGTATCCTCGCCATTTTCCTGACCTCAAGATGAAACTCGAGATTAGAAAGCGTGACGCGCTCGAGATCGTCGGGATCGGTCGGTGATACATCTTCCGCATTGCCAACCAGGCTTTGGAGCCAGGAAATCTGCGCCTCGCTCGCGCGTTCGGCGGCGCGGGCCGCTGCGATTGCCTCGAGCGAGGCGCGCATGTCATACAGATCTGTGATTTCGGCTCTAGTCCAGGTCCGTACCGTGAATTCGCCGCGTCCGTGCCGGGACAGGTAGCCTTCCGCGACAAGCGCGCCGAGCGCGTCGGCAGCCATGACGGGGCGGCATTTATATACCTCGCAGACCTGGTCCTTGCTGATGATCTGGCCTGGCAGGTAGTGGGCAGCAAGCACCCCGAACCTCAGTTCGAGGAAAATCCTTTCGACAAGAGATTGCGCCTTCGCCAATCGATCGTCCCCAAGGGGAAAGCAGTCCCGCCCCGTTGCATGTTGGCTACATAGCACAAACCCTTTAGAATTTTCCAATCAGGATGGTTCGGACTATCCGAAGGATGCGATGTCGGAGGGCTGGCAAAAGGTGACAAGGTCAAAGCCAAGGCCGCTTGGAAGGATTACTTGCCCTGCACCGCGCGTCTTTGCCGTGCTGCGTGAGCCCCGCAAACGGCGCAGATTCGACCGCGCAAGCCAGATACCCGGGCTTGACGATTTGCCAGAGACCGGGGCGCTCCCGCTCGCTGAGGAGCTTCTCGAGCTTGGCCTTCTGGCCAAGGATCATGGCCGTTACACGATCATCGACTGGACGCTTGATCGCATTGTCGAAAATCTGGCGCTCGCCGGGGCAATCCATGCGATGGCGGCGGCAGAGGCCGCATTGCATGCCAATACAACCGACTTCACCCACCTCGCCGCGATCCACGCGGCACTGCGCGGCCTCGATGCCGATGAGCCTGCGAACCTGCTCGGCGGCGCTTACCTCGACTACCAGTTCCACCTCGAACTCGTCCGCCTTGGTGGTAACCAGACAGCCTGGGCGAGCTATGCCAAGGCAATCCCGCCCGCGGTATGGATTGCCGGCGCCAACTACTTCGAGCTCGACGAGGCGCGCAGTTCGCTCGCAGAGCACGAG
>JAFEEP010000035.1 GCA_018241045.1 Pseudomonadota bacterium
CCTCGAACGGATCGATTAGCTGGCGCTGCCGGAGCAGGGCCGGACTCTGCCTGGCCAGCGCATCAAGCCGCAAGGTCGCGACGCGATAGTCGCCAACCGCCAGCGCGCGCTGGATCCAGTATGCCTGGGTGTAGAAGATGCGCCAGCCGAGGGATCCGGCGATGCGAAAGGCCTGGTCTGCACCGGCGGTGTCGTGCAGCGCGGCGCGTGCGGCGCCAAGTGTCGCGCTGCTCGCCGGGTCGACCGGAGCGGCGGACAGCGCCCGTTCGCTTTCGTTCAGCGCAGCATTGCCGTCACCGCGCTCGAGCGCTGCGCGGGCACTGGTCAGATGCGCTTCGGCAGCGAGTCCGCCTGGAAGTATATCGGCAATTCGCGGGTCATCGGCTGCGGCGCGATCGAGCCCGCTGATCATCGCCAGGGCAGCATAGACCATGGCAGCGGGCAGAACCGCCAGCCGCGCAAGGCGCTTGGCCCCGGGGTCTTCGGCCTGCATCAGCCCTTCGCCTTGCCCTCGTACTGGTAATAGCCGTAGCCATAGTATTCGGAATAGCGGTTGCCGACCTTGAGCGGATCGAACTTGGTCAGCACCGCGCCAAGGATTTGCGGCCGCATGGCGCGCAGGCGGCGCAGGGATGCCTTGAGCGCACCGTGGCGAGAGCGATCTGCCTCGACCACGAAGACTACCCCGCCAACCAGCGCCGATAGCAAGGGTGAATCGGCCAGACCCAGCACAGGCGGACTGTCAACGACGACCACGTCGTATTTGCTGGCCGCTTCATCGAGGATTTCCTCGATCCGGGCGGTCGAAATCAGTTCGGTCGGGCTGGGCGGGATCGGCCCGGCAGGCAGCAGTGCAAGGTTCTTGTCCGGCGAAGCGACGACCGCCGTCTCGAGCGCATCGTGCGAGGTCAACAGTGTCGACAGGCCACGGCCGTTCTCAAGTCCCGCCCGCCGGTGGACTGCGGGTCGACGCATATCGGCGTCGATCAGCAGCACACGCCGCCCCATGCGCGACAAGCCTGAAGCGACGGCATGGCTGGTGGTCGTCTTGCCTTCCGATGCCTGCGCGCTGGTGACCAGGATGGTGCGCGGCAGTCCCTCCGGCGTCGAGTAGAGCAATGAGGAGCGCAGCGAATTGACGGCTTCCGAAATCGCCGACTTGGGATCGTCGAGCGATTGTTCAGGGTCGCCATCCGTGCTGTTGGGAACGACGCCCAACAACGGCAGGCCAAGCTTGGCTTCGACGTCTTCGGGGACGCGGATCGAGTCGTCGAACTGATCCTTGAGGAACACGACCAGCGCGGCGATCGCCATGCCCAGCAACAGGCTGATAAGCAGGTTCTTGAACAGGCTGGGCGACGAGGGCGAAGCGGGGACGTCGGCCTTGTCGATCACGTAGATGTTCGACAGGCTGATCCCCGATGCGGCATTGAGCTGTTTGAAGCGTTCGAGCAACCCGTTGTACAATTCCCGGTTGGTTTCGGCTTCGCGCGTCAGCAGGTTGTACTGGACGGTGCGATCCTGTTCGGACAGCGTTTCCCCCTTCAACCGCGAGACCTGGGCATTGAGCTGGTTCTCCGCAGAAAGCGCGGCATCGTATTCCTTGCGGATGCCGTTGCGGATGTTGGCGGCACCGAGCTGGATCTGCCGGTCGATCGCGGCAAGTTGCGATTCGCGCGCCTTGATCGATGGGTAGTCCTCAAGGTGACGCGCCCGATCCTCGTCGAGCGAGGCCTGCAATGTCGCGCGCTGGCTGAGCAGGCTCGACACGGTCGCGTTGGAGATGACTTCGCTGGAACCCAGGGTCGTGCTGCCGACAACCGCCTGCCAGCGCGCCTCGGCCTGGATGCGCCGCGCCGTAGCCTCGTTTGCGGCGCCGTTGAGCTGCGCGAGGCTTGACGTGGTCACCGATCCGGCCGTCGTTCCGCCACCATTCTGGGTGCTGGTCGGCTCGGTACGGATCAGTCCGGCGGTACGGGCATAGGCGTTGACGGCACGTTCCGATGTCTCGAGCCTCTGCTTGGCATCGCCGAGCTGGCCCGACAGGAAATCGCGGGCATAGGACGAACTGTCAAACTTGCGCTGCAGGTTGGACTGGATGAACTCCGCAACATAGGCATTGGCGACCTGCGCCGCGAAGGCCGGGTTGGCGCTCTTGAAGCTGACCGTCGCGATCCGCGAATCGCGCGGCAAGTCCACGTTCAGACCGCCGCGCAGCATTGCGATCGCCTGACGCTCGAGCTGTTGGGGGTTCGCCGATGCCTCTGGCGCGCCGACGCCCTGCGCCACATGGAAGTCCCTGTTGCCGATCAGTTTGAGCCGCTGCGCAACGCGAAGGGCCAACCCCTTGCTTTTGAGTATGTCGATCTGCGTCTTGAGAAAGCGATCGGTGTCGTAGAGGTTGGTCGACATCGAATCGTCTTCGAGATCCTGATCGCGGCCAAGGACGCGCGCACTGGCATCATTGATCTGGACCGTCGCGCTGGCGGTGTAGCGCGGGGTCTGCAGCATCGTATAGGCCAGCGCGGCAGCGAGCAGGCCAAGGATGATTGCACCGATCAGCCAGACGTTCGAACGGATAGCGGCGATGATGTAGCGAATGTCGAATGCGGCGCGCGTTGCGCGCGGGTCGGGCAGGTCGTCAAACAGCACCTGGCCATGGTGCGCCGGTTCCGCGGGAAGGGTGCTGGTTGGCAAGGTTGCGTCCTCGGATCGGCTTAGCGGAAGATGTAGAACAGGTTGAAGGCAGGAGCGGCCTGGAGAAACTCGCGCCACGCGCCCTTCAGCGCCGAATGGCCGACCACGATCGTATCCCCGGCAATGACCTGCGGATCGGCCGCGCGGCCCTTTCGAATATCGGCGAGGTTGAAGCGTCCGCCCATGCGTTGGCCGTTGACCGAGCGGAAGATCATCACCTCGTCCAGCCGGGCGACGTTGGTCGGGCTCTTGGCCTGGGCGATCGCGGATAGCAGGGAAGTGTTGGGCATTGCCTCGAAAACTCCCGGTTCACGCACGTCCCCCTCAACCGCGAAAGTGGTCTTCAGTCGCTCGGTGACGATCACCGCGACTTGGGGGTTGCGGATGTAGCGCGCGCCCAGTCGGCGAACGATCTCATCGCGCAACTGCGAGGGCGTGTGCCCGGCGGCAGCGATCTCGCCGGCGAGCGGAACCTGGACGAAGCCGTTGCCGTCGATCCGGTAAAGGTCCGAAGTCAGTTCCGGTTCGCCCAGGACGCGGATCGCAAGGCGATCGCCAATACGCAGGTCCTCTTCATCGTCGGCGGTGATGTGAACCGGAATTGTCGCGTAAGCTGCCTCGCCCGCAGGCAGGACATTGGGCTTGCCCGAAGCGCAGCCAGTCGTGGCAAGCGCAAGCGCAGCCAGGGCAAGCAGGATGTGCGTCTTGGTCATGCCGTCTTGTCGATGCTCCGTAAATCCGCACGATCCGCCAGATCGGTCACTGCAGGGAAGATCAACCCAACGCAAGCCGCGATGAGACACGCCAGCGACATCGAGCGCAGCGGGTAGTCGACCAGCGAATGCAATATGCCGATTGCCAGCACGAACAAGGCGAAGATCACCAGGATGTGCGCTTCGCTGCGACGTGATTCGCGCAATTGCCGCACTGCGGCCCGCAGCACGATCGCGGCGCACAGCGACAGGGCCAGCAAGCCGGGCAAACCGGCCTCGATCGCCAGTTCCAGAAAGTCATTGTGGGCGCGGTTGGGCACGGTCTGGCCGATGGTTTCCAGCCGCTCGTCAGCGATGTAGGCGGGGAAGAAGCCGCCCATTCCCACTCCGAGCGGGGCATGTCTGCGCGCGACATAGAGGCTGTCGCGCCACAGGTCGGGCCGCGCTTCCTGTGCAAAGTCGAAGCGCTGGATCGTCCGTTCGATCACCGGGTTGTGCCACAAGACCGCCCCGGCAAGCAGCAGCGCAAGCGCGGCAAGGCCGAGCCCTTTCGCGGAAATCGACAGCCATGGCCGCAGGATCACGCCATTGGCGATCAGTACGACGACCAGCAACATGACCCCGGTGCGCGATCCGGTGAGCACCACGCCCAGCGCCAGCAAGGCCGCCATCGCACCCGCCATCAGCCACACCGCCGGGCGCCCCGGCGGTTCGCGGCGACTCCGCGCCAGATGCCGGATGGCGGCAGGCGCGGCGATCATCGCAATCAGCAGCACATCGGCGGTGGAGTTTCGGTTCGCCTGGAATCCGGTGAGAATTGCCGCATCGGCGCCGAAGAAATAGAGCGGACTCACCGTTCCCGCCGACATCTGGGCCGCGCCGATCAGCAAGGTCAGAATGCCGAAACCGGCGACCAGTCCGACCAGGCGCCAGCGCATCGCCGGACTGAGCGTGGTGACCATGATCATCATCGCGGCAGCCGGGACCATCGCCAGAAATGCCGCGACGGTGCGCGCCGGGGCCAGCGCGACGGGGCGCCAGGTATTTTCCGCTGCGATCAGTGCCAGCGCATCGCGTTCGATCTCGCGCCGGGGCAAGGCTTGCCAGATTGGGGGCGGGAGCGGGATCAGCTGCGCCAGCGGAACCAGCAGAACCAGCCCGGCCACGACCCGCGCGCCCACGGGAACGGTGCGAAGCAGAGGATCGGATGAAAGCCACAGCCATACCGGAACGAGCACGGCAAACGCAATCTCAACGGTCATTTCGGGGAGGGGGGCCGGCGATCCCCCGCCTCCCGCGACAAGCGCCACGGCGAGCAGAGCCAGCACGATCCAGCCCTGTCGTTCAGCGACAGTTTTCGTCTGGTCAATCACCGCCAAGGCCGCGCTGTGATGGACAAGTAACTACCTGCCGCAACCCTATCCTTGCGACAAGCCATGATCCTGATCGCCTGTACGAGCGGAGCCACGATCGCGGTTCCGGCAGACTTGACTGAACGGAAGGACCCGCGTGCGGTCAGCCCTTGGAGCTCTTGCCCAGGGCGACTGCGAGACCTGCGGCGCCCACTCCGCCGATCAGGACCGGAAGAAGGGCTCCGGTGCCGCCGCCAGCACTGGCACCAGCGACCGCGTGGCCGACAGGGGTTCCAGCCGCATCGGCAAGCGGCGCGCCATCACAGGTGCGATCGCGCAACAGCGCCTTGACGATGTCTTCGGCCGAGCCGTTGGCTTTCACCTGACCGGTGGTGACGACGCAGACACATTGACCATTGTTGAGGACCTGGCGGGCAATATCGGCCGATCCCGGCGTACCCGAGCGAATCACGTCAACGCGGCACTTGTCGCCTGTTGCCCCGCCGACACCGTCCCCCATCAGCGCGATCGCACCCGGAATGGCGTCAAACGAACGGGTTTCCGCCGTTCCGGCAACACCCGCGCCGACAAGTCCGACTGCCGCGAGGGCTGCGATGATCTGAGTGCTCACGTCCCAAACTCCTGAATTTGCTTACGCACTAACACAGTGATTAACTACTCGTCCAGCGCCGCAATGGCGCAAAAACACCAAAGTTCCGTAACTTGCCTGCGCCCGGTCGATGAAATCGGGGCATGAGGCGGCTAGCCGATTCAGTATGCACGGTCGTGAACCAGCACGCTCATCGTCCGGGCGACGATCCCCACATCCCGCCACAGCGACCAGCCATCCAGGTATTCGAGGTCGGCGTTGAGCCGATGCTGGAGGTCGGTTTCGCGGTTCGTCGCGCCGCGCAGGCCGCGCACCTGGGCGAGGCCCGTCAGGCCGGGCTTGAGCGCATGGCGCTGCCAATAGCGGTTGTCGACCTGCCAAAACAGCTTGTCCCCAGCTTGCGAACCCAGAGCGTGCGGCCGGGGGCCAACTAGTGACATTCGTCCGGATA
>JAFEEP010000360.1 GCA_018241045.1 Pseudomonadota bacterium
ACCCCGCCGGGATCTACCAGGATCTACCGGCGGGGTGCTGCCGCGCTCGCCGCAGCAATGTCGGAGGCCTCCCGTAGCCTGTGAATGTCACATTCACCGCCTACGTTCCAAGGAGGACACCATGGCAACCACCACCACCAACATCGAGTTCGCTCAGGGCCAGCTCGACATGCCCGCCCCGGTCACCGAACGGCGCGGCGCCTACGTCGGAGAGATGGCCCGCACGCAGGCCGATCTCGTCGCCGCCCAAGCGCAGGCCGCGGATCTCGCGCTGACCGTCGAACGGCAGCAGCGCGAGATCGACCGGCTGCGACTGCCGATCACCGACGCCGCCGACGACCGGCTCGCAGCGATCTGGGAGAAGGGCGAGCAGATCGCCAACGATGAGGGCTTCTGCTCCGAGTACGACCGGCTCGTGGAAGCGATCGGCGGCACCCCGCGCGAGCGCGACTTCCGGGTGACCCTCTCCGTCACGCTGACCCAGCGCGTCACCGTCTCGGTCACCGCTCGCACGTCAGACGAGGCGGAAGACCTCGCGATCGAGGCATACACCGTCGAAGACGTGATCGAGTCGCTCCGATCCGACAACTACGTCGCCGACTCGATCGACGCGGAAGTCACCGACTGGGAGCGCGAGTAGAGCCCAACCAGGCGGGGCGGGCACACCGCCCGCCCCGCCCCTCGCGGCGCTCGCCGCAACCAATGTCGGAGGCCACCCGTAGCCTATGAATGTCACATTCACTTGCAATCCCGGAGGATGCCATGACCATCAACCGCACCGTACACGCCGTCTGGTTTCAGTCCGTCGACCCCGAGGAGGCCTGCATCGGCGGATGCCAGTGGCACCCCGACAACGCGCAGATCGACTGGTTCATCGAGTCGGAGCGCGCCTGGCGCAACGAGGTCGACTTCGAGTACCTGCGCAAGACCCTCACCCTGCCCGACACGATCCTGCCCGGCCTGGCCGTCGACCAGCTGACCGAGGCGCAGCGCGCCGACGTCACCGACTGGGTCGACTCGCTCACGGGCGAGGTCGCCTGGGATCGCCGGGTCGTGCTGCTGGGCAGCACTCACCCCGGCGGCGAGCGGCGCCGGATCGACGCCGAGCTGGCAGCCGCACGACGCTGACACCCCCAGCGCTGGGCCCCGCCGATAAGCGCGGGGCTCAGCGCTTCCGGTTCGCGAACGGCCAGCGACCGTACACGTCGGCGAACGCGGTCCGGTAGCGGACCTCCACGTCTTCTGCGGACTCCCCCGGCGTCGTCACCCACGCGACGAGCAGCTCGTCTTGATCGGCCAGCTGCCAGATCGAACGCCCGCCCTGGTGGCTGGCCCCCTTCCGCGCGAACTGCCCCAACCGCTTGCGCAGGCCGCCCACTTTCGCCTCTGCCTTGCCGATGTACACCACCGGCGTTCCCGGCACCCACCGCGCCGCGAGGTCGTCCAACGGGTAGGCAGACCCGGCCCGCGCTCGCGTCAGCTCGAGCAGCTCCGGCGACGTCCCCGCCGGGCGCAGCACCACGTAGATCCCCGCCTCAGTCGGCACACCCGCAGCCGCAAGGCCTGCGAACGGGACGAACCCCGTGAACCCGACCGCCTCGAGCTCGGGCCGACCCCAAGCGGCAGGCAGCGGCAAACCACCCACTAGCCGCGCTCGCGGTCGGGCCGCAGGACGTCGACTCGCGTGGGCGCATCGCGCAGCGGTGCGTCAGCGGGGCCGGCTGTGTGCTCTTCGATCCAGATGAGGCGATGTTCCTGCAGGGATGGATACCACTGCCTCCGCCAGAACCCCCGGACTGGCCACCGGTACAGATACTCGCGGCGACGCTCTTCGCCCCCAGGCGAGCTTCCCCCCGCACCCCGCGCGTACATCAGAGCGACGGGGCGCGGCGTGGAGCGTGCATTGTCTCGACGCGATCGCTTTCGCTCTTTGGTGGGCAGAGCCTCAAGCTCTGCCGCAGGATCTGACCACGCGCGCCGCTCCATGACCTCCGCGAACGCGATGAGCACGGCGAGTACTTCGGCCTCGTCCCTGTCCCGAGGAGTGAGGGGGTCCGCGGGGTCTCGCTCAAGGGGATCAACGATCACTCTGTAGCTGGAACCAGTACGGGCGTCGGAGAGCATCGCCGCGGCAATGAGCGGCTCCGCGTCGACGAGCACGGCCGCGAACGAGCCGACTTGAGTAGGCCCCCAGGCGAGGATGCGTGACGGCAAGTCTCCATCGCCAGCCAGCCATCCGAATCCCGCTTCGCCAGGGAGTCGTGAAGGATCGAAGACGACTGGTGCGGGAAACAACTCGGACGCGGCGACAAGCGCTCGGTGATGCTCCCCGTTGGAGTGAAAGTAGTAGCGGTCGACCGAGTCGTTGAACATCGGGATGCACGCCGCGACCGCTCGCTCCACGTCGGGTTCCCGTGGGAACGCGAGAGCGAGCCGGCGGAGATTCTCATCATCGTCGAGAGAGATCCCGTGAGCGGCTGCAATGATCCGAAAGAGTTGGGCACCGGGGTCGTCTCGGTACTCCCGCGGGTTCTCCCCCTCGAACGCGACCGCGTTCGCAAAGACCAGCAAGAACGTGAGCATCGTCTGGCGCGCGGCGTCGTTCACGCTCCACCTTCCGAGCCCGGCCTGCACGTCAGGCACTCGCGAGGGAAATGCATCCGTGCGCGCCAGTCGGCGTCCGTCACCGACATTCATCTGTCCTACATTTCGGGGTGGGACCAGCACGCGAAGCCAAGCACCTTGACCGTCATTCATCGGCATCCCCACCGCGGCAGCCATTCGCGTCTCGATCTCGGCGCCGTTGTAGCCAGCGAGGAGCATGCTCAAGGGAGTGTCTCCACGACCCAGGTCAAGGTCCAGCCAGGCAGGAGTGAGTACACGCGCGCCATCGTTGCCGACGCTCAG
This sequence comes from Pseudomonadota bacterium, assembly GCA_018241045.1. GTDB lineage: Bacteria > Pseudomonadota > Alphaproteobacteria > Sphingomonadales > Sphingomonadaceae > Novosphingobium. The sequence goes on from JAFEEP010000360.1 coordinate 2,908, forward strand.
CGCGACCGCCGCCAGTGGCGCCTGGTCCGCCGGGATACCGGCGGCAATCCACTTCTCCTTCTCGTCGTTACCGATCCCGTATCGCGTCCAATCGGAGTCTTTCCGAGTCACGATCGCGTGGCGTTCGCGCACCAGCTCATCAAGAGTGACGGGCGCGGTGTCCTCCGGCATCTGCTCATCCATAGGCACACAGTAGGCGCGCACGAAGGATCGGCGCGAGAACTTTCAGCCGCTCACCCAACTCCTGCCACCGATGTCGGAGGTCATCCGTAGCCTATGAATGTCACATTCACTAGCAATCGAGGAGGACACCATGGGTGCCACATCCACTCACAAGACGGCCGGCGTCAGCGTCAGCGACTACTTCGCGGACTACTTCACCAACGCCACGATCATCGCCAGCGGCACCCGCCGCGACCCCGAGTACGTCGGCGGGAGCTACGACTGGCCCTACGAGTTCTACGCCGCGGTGCGCTACAACGACGGCCACCCCCACGCCGGGGAGGTCTTCGCGTTCGTGGTGCTCTACTCCATCGCCCCGTCCAGCTACTACAACTTCACGTACAAGGACATGGACGAGACGGTCGGCCCCGGCGCCGTCCACGCTCCCCGCCGCGTGCTCGAGGCGCTCACCCCGACCGACCACGAGTACGCCAACCAGTGGCGCGCCGCCTGCTGGGCGAACCTCGAGCTCGAGGAAGCCAAGCCCCGCGTGCACCGCGGCGACCACATCCGCTTCGCAGAGCCGTTCACCTTCGGAGGCGGGCTGCAGACCACCACGGAGACCGCCTTCGAGGTCGTCGAGCGCGACGTGCTCCGCGTGATCGACCACCACGGCGTGCGCGTGCGCATCCCCCGCTGGCGGGCACGCAGCTACGCGCTCGCCGCGGACTGAACGAGTGCGGGGCGCCCCACCCAGGGACGCCCCGCACTCCAACCGCACGCAGCTCACCCGCCTGGGCGCCGGCGCCAGTGCCCGGCGATCTCCCGACCGCCGCGAGTGTGTTCCGGCACCCACACCAACCCCCCACCGTCCGGGCGCGTCACAGGCTTGGCCAGGCCCTCCAACGACTCCTCGACAATCAGCGCCGCCGTGTGACGATCGCCACCCGACGCCAGGTACTCCCGGCCCCCTGCTGCATCGAAGACTCGCTGCCGCAGCTCCGCGGCCGCATCGAGACGATCCCCGCGCAGCCGCCGCGCCACGGCATCCATCCGAACCTCTTCACGGATCGCCGGCACCCGTCCAGCGCCGACGCCCAGCTGCCGCCGAAACCGCGACAGCTGCGCATCCCGACGACGCGCCAGCGGCGACCGCGACGACCACGCATCCAGCGCCACCCGATCCATCGGCACGTACTCCGCCATCAGCCGCTTCCGTGCGCTCGCGGCCCGCTCACGCTCGAAGAACTCCCGCGACTCCGCCTCATGAGCACGGCGCTCTGCAGCCGGGACACGGCGGACCCTCTTCGCCGGCAAGCCCAGCGACGTGAGACGGCGCGTCAACCGCTTCGCGTCCCGATTCGACTTGAGCGAACGCGCGTAGGCATCCGGGTTCTCCGCCCGATGCTGCCGCTGCCACTCGCTCAGGTGCTCCCGGTTGCGCTGCTGCCAGTCCCGAGCCGCCGCCTTCACCTTCTCCGGGCTCTCATCGCGGCGCTGCCTCGCCCTTGCGAGCACCGCGTCACGGTTGCGCTCGTAATACCGCCGCGAGTACTCCGCAGTCTTCTCCGGGTGCGCCTCTCGCCACCGCCGGATCGACTCACGCTTACGCTCGCGATTGGCCTCCGTCCACCGCCGCACACGCTCCCGATCCTTCTCGCGCCGCTCCTTCTGCGCCCGCATCCGCCGCGACCGCTCCCGCATGTACTCCCGGTTCTTCCGGTTCACTTCGTCACGGTTCTCCGCGTGATACTTCGCCCGGTACGCGCGGATCTCCTCGCGATGCTCCTCGCGATACCGCTTCGCGTAGTCCCGCTTCGGATCGGCCGCAGCGCTCGCCGCAGCCGACTGCTCCTGCTCGGCGCGCTTCGCCTGCTGGCGTGCCTGACCCGCTCGCAGCCATGCCGCGTGAGGGTCGGTTGGTCCGCCAACCGGTCGCGCCGACGAGTCGTCGACGCCGGCGGACATTACGACTCCGCGGGCGCCAGCTCGAGCAACGTCTGGAACAGGGCGTACCGATGAGCGGTCGGGTTGGTGATCGCCAGGCCGACCGCCTCCCGCAGCGATGCCCGCTGCTCGTCGATCAGATCGGTCACCGGCTCGAGGCACCAGTCGACGTCGCTGTCGACCGTGTAGTCGGGCTCGTCGATGTGGATCTCCGGGTAGTACGAGATCGCCGCCAGCCCCACACGCTGCAGGACGTCGTCTACCTCTTCGCGACTCGGCATCGCTCCTCCTCTCGTCGCGGGCTCGTGCCCGTCTGAGGGGTATAGGCCGCATGCCGGCGGCTTCGCGGACACGGAGCCCCGCACCCACCGCCGGCTGCAATGTCGGACCCCCACCGTAGCCTATGAATGTCACATTCACCACCTACCAAGGAGGACACCATGAAGCTCACCCTCAACTTCGGCCACCGCCAGGAAGAGATCGACCTGGGTGAACCCGACGCCCGCGACGGGCTGTTCGACAACGGCGACATCGGCGCCTACGCCGGGAACATCTACCTGTACGTCGACGGCCGCGAGTACGGGTCGCTGTTCATCCACCACGACGACCAGGGGCCGATCATCGAGCTCGGCCAGTTCGACGAGACCGCCGACGAGTGGGTGACCCGCGCCGCGCTACGCGCCCTGCCGGCACACGTCGCGCAGCCGCTCGAGAACGCCGGCGCATGAACGGCCACGAAGGCGGCTCCAAGACCGTTGGCCGGTGGTACGTCGAGGTCAGCCCCCTCGGTGTGATCGCCGGCCCCCTCGAATCCGGGGCCACCTACACCACGACCGCCCTCCGGTTCCCCATCGGATGGCGCGTCGGAAAGGTGTGGAGCAACGGCGTCGCGTCCGGCCCTCCCGAACTCTTCGGCATCCCCCGTCGAGTCGTCAGCGCCGCAGCCGGCATCGCCAGACAGATGCACTAGACCGAGCTGAGGGCGGCAACTCCGCCGCCCTCAGTGACGCACTCGCGATGTCCCCGCGCAATGTCCCACCCCCTCCCTAGGTTGTGAATGTCGCATTCACTAGCCAACGATCCAGGAGGACACCATGGCGACCACCAACCAGTACCCCTCCGGCGTCGCAGACTGGGCCACCGTGTGCGCCTGGGTCCGCGAGAACCGCCCCGACCTCTGGGGAACCCTTGGCCCCGACGACGAGGACCGCACCCCCGCGACCTGATCCCCGCTACGCCGGCCAGATCGCCACTTGACCCCCTCCGCGAAACTCTCTATGCTGTGAATGTCACATTCACTACCCACTGAGTAGAGAGAGAACCCCAAGACCCACAAGCAGGGGAACCGCGCAACGCCGTTCCCCTCCCAGGGACAGGCGCCCCATCGCAGCCTGACGAGCGCTCGCCGCGCTCGCCGCCATGTCCCTCCCGGCGACCCGCCGTCCTCCCAACCAGGTCGCCGCCGCGGGGGCGGCTCCGTGACACAGCCGCCCCCGCCCCTTCCCCTTCATGTCCGCGAAGAGAACGATCCGCGGCCTATACCCACAGACGCATCGGAGGATCCCATGGACAGCATCACCACCACCGCACCGGCAGACTGGCACGACTTCTACGTCGACCCCTTCCCCGGCCGCAAGGGCTCCGAGCGGATCACCGACACCTGCGGCAAGTGCATCGGCACCGGCCTGTACACCGCGCCCACTCACTTCACCGATGGCCACGGGCGCCCGATCTGCTTCGACTGCCGCGGCACCGGCACCCGCAGCCGTCTCGTCAGCAGCGCCCGCGCCACCGCACGAGCCCACGCGAAGGCGCACGCCGAGCACATCGACACGACACGAGCGATCACCGCCCGCCGCGCCGCCTTCGAGGCCGAACACCCCGGCCTCCGCGACCAGCTCACCGAGGCACACCTGAGCATCCGGGAGGGCAACCCGCTGCGCGAGAAGATCGGCTATCTCCTCGACTCGCTCGAGGACTCCACCGGCACCCTCGACGCCGACGAGGTCCGCACCGCCCACGAGCTGCTTGAACAGCTCGAGCGCGAGCTGGCCGCGCGCCGACCCGTCCCCACGGGACGCACCCTCATCCAGGGTGAGATCCTCGCGACCAAGACCACCGACACCCAGTGGGGTATCACCGTCAAGATCCTCGTCCAGGGCGAGGGATGGCGCGTGTGGGGCACCAAGCCCTCCGAGATCTCCGCCGCGGCCCGCGGCGACGTCGTCGCGTTCACCGCCACCGTCTCCGCCTCCGACGACGACGACAGCTTCGGCTTCTACTCCCGACCCACCAAGGCACACATC
>JAFEEP010000361.1 GCA_018241045.1 Pseudomonadota bacterium
CGCAGCCCTGCGCGCGGCCTTCGCGTCGGACTGGGAAGGCACCTGGGCGCGCCTGGGCCGCGAGGAACTCGTCTGGTCCAAGCCCTTCACGAGGCCCTTCGAGGGCGACTTCGAGCATCCGCGCTGGTTTGGCGACGGCGAGCTGAACGCGTCTGTCCAGTGCCTCGACCGCTGGATGGGCACGCCCACCGAGCAGAAGGCCGCGCTCATCTGGGAGGGCGAGCCCGGCGACACGCGCACCTTCACTTATGGCCAGCTCCACCGCGAAGTGGCGCGGACGGCGAGCGTGCTGCGCTCGCTCGGCGTGAAGAAGGGTGACCGCGTCGCGCTCTACATGCCGCTCATCCCTGAACTCGCCATCGCCGTGCTCGCCTGCGCGCGCCTGGGCGCGCCGCACACGGTCGTCTTCGGCGGCTTCTCGGCGGAAGCCCTTGCCAACCGCATCCAGGACGCGGGCGCCGAAGTGCTCATGACCGCCGATGGCGGCTGGCGCAAGGGCGAGCTGCTGCGGATCAAGGACATCGCGGATGAGGCCGTGAGCCAATGCCCCTCGATCCGCAAAGTCATCGTCGCGCGCCGCACGGGACACGAAGTCGCCATGGCGCCAGGCCGTGACGCTTACCTCGATGCGCTGCTGGAAGCCAACGGCGAGGCGAAGGCTGAGGCCGAAGCCTGCGACGCCGAGGACACGCTCTTCCTGCTCTACACCTCGGGCAGCACGGGCAAGCCCAAGGGCATCGTCCACACGACGGCCGGCTACCAGCTCTGGACCAAGCTCACGACGCGCTGGGTGCTGGATGTGAAGCCCGGGGACCTCTACTGGTGCACGGCGGACATCGGCTGGATCACGGGGCACAGCTATGTGATCTACGGCCCCATGCAGCTGGGCGCGACGGTGTTCATGTACGAGGGCAACCCGCTCCAGCCCGCGCCGGACCGCTTCTGGTCCATGATCGCGCGGCATCGCGTGTCCATCCTCTACACCGCGCCCACCGCGATCCGCACCTTCATCCGGCTCGGGGACGCGCATGTGCTCAAGCACGACCTGTCGTCGCTCCGCCTGCTGGGCACCGTCGGCGAGCCCATCAATCCTGAGGCGTGGCTCTGGTACCACCACACCATCGGCAAGGCGCGCTGCCCCATCGTGGACACCTGGTGGCAGACGGAGACCGGCGGCGCCATGATCGCGCCCCTGCCGGGCGTGCAGACGACGGCGCCGGGCAGCGCGACGCGCCCGCTGCCGGGAGTTGCTGCCGACATCGTGGACAAACACGGCGAATCGAAATCCGCGGGCCTCCTCGTCGTGCGCCGCTCCTGGCCGGGCCAGTTGCGGGGCATCTGGGGCAGCCCCGAGCGCTACCACGCGGGCTACTTCGCGGAAGTGCCCGGCTGCTACCTCGCCGGCGACGGCGCACGCAAAGATGAGGATGGCAACTTCTGGATCATGGGCCGCGTGGACGATGTGCTCAATGTGAGCGGCCACCGCCTCGGCACGGCGGAGGTGGAGAGCGCGCTCGTGGCGCACCCCGATGTGGCCGAGGCCGCCGTGGTGGGCCGTCCGGATGAGGTGAAGGGCGAGGCCATCGTCGCCTTCGTCACGCTGAAAGCGGGCCGCGCCGCCGATGCTGCCGCGCTGAAGGCCCATGTGACGAAAGAGATCGGCGCCCTCGCCCGCCCCGACGAGATCCGCTTCGCCGAAGCCCTCCCCAAAACCCGCAGCGGCAAGATCATGCGCCGCCTCCTTCGCGACCTCGCCCGCGGCACCCACGGAAGCCAAGACACCAGCACCCTTGAAGACCAGAAAGTGATGGATCGCCTACGGGAGTCCGCGCCGGACGAAGATTGAAAAGCGACTACGCGGAGTGAAGCTGAGGAGCGGAGAGCAGCGGAGATGGATTTTTCTCGGCTACCCTCCGTCTCTCCGCTGCGCTCCGCGTGGTGCTTTTCCATGCGTGCTTCATCGCCCATGGAACCAAAGCACATCCAGGAAGAAGATCAACACGAGGCCCCAGCCGAGGAGGAACTTGCCGAGGGCTCCGGCGAAGAGGCCGACGACGGCGCCCATGGCGGCTTTCGTAGCTTTTTTGAAGGGTTGTTTCCGCACGAGCCATTCGCCGAGCAGCGCGCCCAGGGGCGGGCCGAGGAGCACGCCGGGCAGGCCGAAGAAGAGGCCGATGAGCGCGCCGAGGATCGCGCCGCGGCTCCCGGCCTTGCCCGCGCCAGCTTTCTTCGCGGCCCAGCCGGTGGCGAGGAAGTCCATCAACTGGCCGAGGATCGCGCCGAGCACGAAGACGCCGACGGTGATCCACGACAGGCGATCCGGCTGGAGCACCTTGAACAGCGCCGCGCCGAGGGCCATCAGCGGCAGGCCCGGCACCAGGGGCAGCCACACGCCGAGCAGGCCCACGGTGAAGCAGAGCAGCGCGAGGGTCCAGGCTAGGATGGGGGCGAGCGCGGGGGCCGCCATCCGCATCAAAGCTGCAAGTCCCGCACGAAGCGCCGCACGAGAGCTTCGAAGCGCCCGGCCGAGGCCCGGCCCGCTTCCAGCACCTCCTCGTGCGTCAGCGGCTCGGGCAGGATGCCCGCCGCCATGTTGCAAAGGCAGCTCACGCCCGCGACGCGAAGCCCCGCGTGCCGCGCGACGATCACTTCGGGCACCGTGCTCATGCCCACGGCGTCGGCGCCCCAAGACCGGAAGGCGCGGATCTCGGCGGGCGTCTCGTAGCTGGGTCCGAGCACGCCGATGTAAGTGCCTTCTCGCAGCGTCTGGCGCGTGGCCTTGGCCGCGGCGTGGAGCTGGGCGCGCAGGGCCGGATCGTAGGCCGCGCTCATGTCCGGGAAGCGCGGGCCGGGCGCGACATTGGCCCCGAGGAGCGGGTTCGTCCCCGTGAAATTGAGATGGTCCGCGATCACCATGAGGTCGCCCACCGCGTGCGCCGGATTCAGCGCCCCGGCTGCGTTGGTGTGCAGCACGGCCTTCACGCCAAGCGCGCCGTAGAGGCGCATGGGCGCGGTGACGGTGTCCATCGCGTGGCCTTCGTAGAAGTGGAAGCGACCCGCCTGCAGGGCGACGCGGCGGCCTTCCAATTCGCAGAAGACGATCTTGCCGCCATGGCCCGCGACGGTCTGGGTTGGGAAACCCAGATCCGTGAAGGGCACGGCCACGCCGGCGTTGGCCTCATCCGAGTCCGCGAGCGCCCCCAGCCCCGAGCCCAGCACGAGGGCAAGCTCAGGGACG
>JAFEEP010000362.1 GCA_018241045.1 Pseudomonadota bacterium
GCCGGTCGACATGGTCTTCGGTCTGCTTTCGCCCGAACAGGCCGGAGCGGCGCACCTTCACGCGCTGGCGGCGATCAGCCGGATGATGCGCGACGAGCCAATGCACGAGGCGCTGGGCGAAGCCCCGGGGGCCGAGGCGCTTTACGGCCTGCTCGCCAATTCGATCGACCGCGACGCGGCCTGAGCTCATCGAACCGCGCCTACCCGCCCACCTCGAAGTTGCCGGACTGATCCGCGCTGTCGAGGCCGCGGGCGGATTCGCCACGGTGCTCAACAAGGGCGAGCGCGAGGCTGGCACCCTGTTGGTGTTAACCAACGAAAGAGGCCGGAATCCTCGCATTTTTGAGCGTATGCCGAGCCCGGATGGGGGTCGGGCATGGCATCTGTCCTACACCGAAGATACTGAAAACAGGGGTAAAATCACGGAATACCTGGACCGCCGCAAGACCCAGGATCCCGATCTGTGGATCATTGAACTGGATATCGCGAATGGTGAACGGTTCATCGGATGGCAATGAACCGGACGTTGACACTACAGCACTGCGGAATCTAGGGGCGCGGACCTTTGTTTGTGCGCAGGCGGCGCGGGGAGCAAAACGGCTCACCACGCTAGCACGCAGACGGGGGACAGTCGGCAGGGTCCCTGACTGGAACTGAACGCCCTTGCGGCGGGATCGTTCCCACCCCTGTCCTGACGCGTCCACCGCCCAATACGACGGACGAATGAGCCGCAAGCTTACCAAGGCCAGCATGATTGCCTTGGCCGCCACTATGTTGACGATTGTCTTCAGCGCCGACGGTTCGGGCGCCGCAGCCAGGGCTACCAAGGCCCAGGATGCGATCCAGGAACCGACTCCTCAGGCTTCGACCCTGATCACCACCCCACAGGCCCCCGCCGTCGTGACCGAAGGTTCGGTCCCCGAAACCGACGATGCGGCTGATGCCCTTCCCGCCCCCGCCGCCCCCAAGGCGGCCTCGCTGGCCGAACTGGTCAATGCGCAGCCCAAGGGCGCCGAGATGTCGCGCGAACTCAACTGCCTCGCAGCGGCGATCTATTTCGAAGCGAAAAGCGAATCGCTCGCCGGGCAGCTCGCTGTCGGCCGGGTGATCGTGGCTCGCTCCAAGTCGGGGCGTTTCCCCGATTCCTATTGCGGCGTGGTGTTCCAGCGCTCGCAGTTCTCGTTCGTCCACGGCGCTTCGCTTCCCGCGATCCGCAAGGCCTCGCGCCAATGGAAGAATGCGGCAGCGATCGCGCAGATCGCTCATGCCGGTAGCTGGAAGAGCGAGGCCGAAGGCGCGCTGTTCTTCCACGCGGCCTATGTCAGCCCCGGTTGGCGCCTGACCCGCCTGGCGCGGGTCGACAATCATGTGTTCTATCGCTGAGGACTGACGGTCCGAAGGCACGAAGGGGCGGGTCCGGCAGGATCCGCCCTTTTGCTATGTCCGAAACTCGCACCACACCGGGGTATGGTCGCTGGCTTTCTCGCGGCCGCGATAGGCCTTGTCGACGCCGCAAGCGGTAAGGCGGTCGGCCAGTTCGGGGGAGAGCAGCGCGTGGTCGATGCGAAAGCCATGATCGCGCTGCCAGGCGCCGGCCTGGTAATCCCAGAAGGTCCAGACCCCGCCTTGCGGGTTGTGCGTGGCGAGCGCGTCGGTCCAGCCATCGCCGAGCAGGCGCGCATAGGCATCGCGCGATGCGGGCTGCATCAGCGCATCGTCAGCCATCGCCGCGGGTGACCAGACATCGCGGTCGGTCGGAATGACGTTGTAATCGCCCAGCACGATTGCCGGGACTTCCTCGGCGGCGATCTCGCGCATCCGCGCGCGCAGCCGCTCCATCCAGCGTAGCTTGTAGTCGAACTTCGGACCGGGCTGCGGGTTGCCGTTGGGCAGGTAGATGCAGGCAACGCGGGTGTCGAACACCTCGGCCTCGAGATAGCGCGAATGATCGTCCTCATCCTCGCCCGCCAGGCCGCGCTGGATCTCGATCGGCTTGGTCCCGTCGGCCAGGATCGCCACGCCGTTGAAGCTCTTCTGGCCGTGCCAGATCGCGTGATAACCGATCTTTTCGAAGTCGGCGGCGGGAAAGCCATCGTCCTGGGTCTTGATCTCCTGCAGGCAGGCGACCGCCGGGCGGGATTCCTCAAGCCATTCGAGCAGGCGCGGCAGCCGCGCCTTGATCCCGTTGATGTTGAAGGTGGCGATCTTCATCAGATCGAGAACGACGAGCCGCAGCCGCAGCCGCTCGCCGCATTGGGATTAGTCACCTGAAAGGCCGACCCGCCAAGCGATTCGACGAAATCGACCGTGCTGCCAACGACGAGATCGAGGCTGACCGGATCGACCACCAGCGAAACGCCGTCGCGCTCGATCACGATGTCATCGGCATCGGCGGTATCCGCCAGCCCGAAGCGATATTGGAACCCCGAACAGCCCCCGCCTTCCACCGCGAGTCGGAGAATCGCGGGCTTGCCCTGCTTGGCGGCGATCGCCGCGACCCGCGCGGCGGCCGAGGGGCTGAGAGTCATGGTCGGCATATCCATGATGCCGATGTAGGGCGTCAGCCCCTCTGCGGCAACTACGCGCTCTGGATATAGCTGCGCATCGCCTCGGCTTCGGCGACGATGTGGTCGATACGGTACTTCACCAGATCACCGATCGAGACGAACCCGGTCAGCCTGTCACCCTCAACCACCGGCAAGTGGCGGATCCGTCGCCGGGTCATCAGCCCCAGCGCGTCGAGCGCCCCGGTCTGGCGATCGACCGTGATCGCCGGTGAGGTCATGACGTCGCCCACGGTCTTTTCAAGCATGGCCGGGCCGTGCTGCGCGAGCTGATAGACCACGTCGCGTTCGGAGAAGATGCCGACCACATCACCGCCGCGCATCACCGGCAGGGCGCCGATCCGCCGCTCCGCAAGGATTGCGACCGCCTCGGCGACGCTGGTGGAGGCATCGCAGCTGATGATCGCTGCACTGCGCCCCTCGATCAGGCGTGCAATCGTCATGGCGCTCTCCGTTTCTGTTGCAAGCACGATGATGCCATGAACCGCAGGCGAAGGCCAGTCCGGCCCTTGCCAGATCGCGTTGCGGCGACCATGCCGGCATCATGACCCGCTCGCCGCTTGACGATGATCGCACTGCGCAGTTCGCGTGGGACCGCTTTCGCCGGATGATGCGCTGGTGGGGCGCTGCCTCGACGCTGATCGCGCTCGGCGTCCTGGCCTGGTTCTGGCAGCAGTTCGGCCTGATCTCGATCCACTTCTACATCGCTGCGGCGCTGGGGATCGGGGTCATGGTGATGATGACTGGCACGCTGATGAGCCTGCTGTTCCTGTCGAGCGGCACCGGCCACGACGATGCCGTGCGCGATTTCGATCCCGACAAGGATTAGCAGCGGCAGGGACTAACCGGGGTAGAGCCGGAATTCCTCGACCGGCACGCCGCCGATCAAATGTTCCTGGATGATCCGTTCGAGTACCGGCGCGGTGCAGGAATGGTACCAGACCCCGTCCGGCCAGATCACGGCGATCGGCCCGGCGACGCAGATCCGCAGGCAATCGGCCTTGGTCCGCGCCATCCCCGCCTTGTGCAGCTTCAGCTCCGCACAGCGCTTCTTGAGGTACTTCCACGCCGGGGTGCCAACCTCGCGCGAACAGCACGCCGCCTTTTCGGATTCGGCACAGAGGAAGATCTGCCGGGAAACCCCATCGGGCGCGATCAGCTTGAGCGCGGCGCGAGCGCGAGCCAGTTCGTCCGCGCTGACGCTCACTTCTTCAGCCAACGGCCCAGCCAGTCGAACACGGTTTGATGCCATTGCAGCGAGTTCTTCGGCTTGAGCACCCAGTGGTTCTCGTCGGGGAAGACCAGCAGCTCGGAGGGCACGCTGCGCCGCTGCAACGCGGCGAAGGCCGCCAGCCCTTGAGTATAGGGGATGCGAAAGTCCTTCTCGCTGGTGATCACCAGCATCGGGGTTTTCCAGTTGGCGACGTGGTTGACCGGGTTCCACTTCTCGAACTCTTCGGGCGCGGCGTAATAGGGATGTCCGCCGTGTTCCCACTCGTCGAACCACAGCTCCTCGGTTTCATAGGCCATGGCGCGGGCATCGAACACGCCGTCGTGCTGGACCAGGCACTTGAACTGGTCGGGCCACTTCCCGGCGATCCAGTTCATCATGTAGCCGCCGTATGACGCGCCCATGGCGCAGGCATTGGCGGTGTCGACCTGGACGTCGAGGCGCGCGGCGGCGGCGAAGCCCTTTTGCAGGTCCTCAAGCGGTTTGCCGCCCCAGTCCTTGTTGATCGCATCGGTGAAGGCCTGGCCGTAGCCGGTCGAGCCGTGGAAATCGATCGAGACCACGGCATAGCCCTGGCTGGCGACGACGCGCGGATTCCAGCGGTTCGACCAGGCATCGTTGAAGCTGCCCTGCGGCCCGCCGTGGACATAGAGGATCGCGGGCAGCTTGCCCGCGGCCCCGGCGGGCTTGGTGATCTGGCCCCAGACGGTATCGCCATTGGCCCCGGCGAAGCTGAACCGCTGGGTCGTAACCGGCGCGCGCGCGGCAAGCGCAGAGGTGGCCACATCCGTCAGCCGCACCCCGGGTTTGCCCGCCGCCGCGACATAGAGTTCTGCCGGTCCGGCGATCGAATCGCGGGTGAAGACGATCCGCCCGTCGCGCAGCGGGATGACGGTGCCGACGTGGCCTTCGCGCTTGGCGTCGGGTGACAGGGCCAGCCGGGTTACCTTGCCCGAGAGGTCGACGCGGAAGGCCGGGTTGTCGAGCACGTCATTGGCGGTGACGATCAGGGATTTAGAATCCGGGGTCCAGGCTATCGATCCGACCGAGCGGTCCCAGCTCTGGGTCAGCGCGCGCTTTTCCCCGGTCTGCAGGTTGCGCAGCATGAGCACCAGACGGTCTGCCTCATAGCCGGGCCGGGCCATCGCCGCCCAGGCCAGCCACTTGCCATCGGGCGAGGGGGTGGGAAGCGTGTCGGTCGCCTGGTTGTCGGCGGTGATGTTGTGCGGAGCGCCGCCGTCGAGCGGGGAATGCCACACGTCGAGATTGGTCGAGAGCGGCTCGTTGCGGTCAGCCTGGCGCGCGGCGAACCACACACCCTTCGAATCGGCGGTCCAGGCCAGTTCCTCACCCCCGCCAGACGGTTTGCTCGGAGTGTCGCCGGTCAAGGTGCCCGCCGGGCCGTCGATTGCAATCGCGGCGGTTCCGGCCTTGCCGTCGCCGCCCAGCTCGACCACGAAGCTGCGGCTGTAGTTGCCCGGGGTTTCCCAGGCGTCCCAGTGGCGGACGAAGCCGACGCCATCCTTGTAAAGGCGGCCGCTGCCAGGACCGGTCAGGGCCGTGTTGCCGTCCTTGTCGCAGCCCAGCGTCGGGCAATCGCGCGCGACATCGCCCCAGACCAGCAGGCGCTTGCCGTCGGGCGAAACATGGAAGCCCGCGACGTCGGTCTTGAAGCTGGTAACCTGGGTGAAACGCAGGTCACCCGCTGGCGCGGCCCCGCCCTTGCCGCGCGCCGGGATCTTCCAGACCTGGCTGGTGGTATTGTCGGCAGCGGCGACGCCGGGAGCATGGCTGGAGAGGAAGTAGAGGCTGCCGTCGGGTCCGAACTCGGGATCGCTGACCCCGTCCCAGGGCAGCTCGGCGGAGGGGGCGGCCGCCTTGCCCAACGACACGAAGCGCAGCCGCGCGGTCCGCTTGTAGCTGGCCGGGTCGGTAATGGTCACTACGACGACAGCATAGCTTCCGTCCGGCGCAACCGCGACAGTGCCAAGTCGGTCAAGGGTGACGAGATCCTGCGCGCTCATCGCCGGGGCCGACTGGGCCAGCGCGGGAACGGCACAAAGGGCGGAGGCGGTGCCAAGCACCGCTGCAAACGTGTTTCTCGGGTTCATGCCCGCAGCGATACCAAGCCAGTCGCCGAAGGCAAAAGGAATTGCCGTTGGGGCAGCCCCCGCGGGCCTTAGCCCTTCTTGCCGACGATCCGCGCGATTTCGGCAGCGACCATGCGTTCGACCAGCGGCGGCAGGTTCTTGTCGAGCCATTCGGCCAGCGCGGGGCGCAGCAGTTCGCGGGTCAGCCCTTCCAGCGAGGTTTCGCCCGAACGGACGATCTGCGGCGCGGCGGGCGGTTCGGCGAGCATGGCCAGCGCGGTCAGCGAATCGCGCAGCGAACTGGTGGCATCCGCGGTCAGCAGCGGACTGTCGGTGGTGGAGACCATGTTCTCGTCGTCGTCGTCAACCTCGACCAGTTCGGCTTCGGCAAGGTCGAACACCTCATCCTCCGAATCGGTGTCGACGACCGCCTCAGGCCGCGCAATTCCGCGATCTTCGCGTTCCTTGCGCTGTTCCGCAGCACCCACGCGATTGTCGCGCGCGATCACTTTCTTGATCGATTCGAGGATTTCCTCGACCGACGGTTCCCCAGCCTGGCGCATCGCCCCAACACCCCCAGCCGTCCCACCATGGGACTGATTCACGGATTGGTAACTGAACCGTCCTGCGCTTTGGTGTCAACGGTCCGTGTCGACTGGGCCTTGGGCGCGGGGTCGCTTTGCCAGTCCCAGATGGTATTTTTGACACGGTCGTAGTTGGTCATGGGATCGTAGAGCGCCCCGCCATCGAGCCCGAGATCGCGTGCTTCGGCCTTGCCCATCGCGGATAGCAGGTTGAAGCCGGCGACATAGGCGTTGCGCTGCGCGGTGACGAGCTGGACCTGGGCGTTGAGCAATTCCTGTTCGGCGTTGAGGATGTCGAGGATCGTGCGGTTGCCCACGGTGTTTTCGGCGCGCACGCCTTCAAGGCTGAGTGTCGCGGCATCGACAGCGGTCTGCGACGAGGTGATCAGCGCGGTTGCCGCCTGCCAACTGGCGAAGGCGGAACGGGTTGCGGCAACGACCTCGCGCTCGATCCCGATCTGCTGTTCGAGCACCGCGCCCTCGCGGGCCTGGGCCTGGCGGCGCTGGGCTGCGGGAAGGCCACCCTGGAACAGGGGAATCGTGGCGCGGAGACCGGCGATGGTGCTCGTTACGCTTTGCGTCACTCCGGGCAGGTTGTTCGTGCCAAGGCTGTCCGTCCGATCGATCCCGGTGAAGACCCCGATCGTGGGAAGGCGGCCCGCACCCGCGACTGCGGTGTCGAAACTTGCCGCCTTGCTGCGTTCATGCGCGGCGATCAGATCGGGGTTATTGTCGAGCGCGGTGTGCACCGCATCGTCCACCGCGGCCGGCAGGCCCGGCAGCGGCGGCGGAGTCTGCAACGCCTCGGGGGCCTTGCCGATGACCTGGATATAGCGTTCGCGCGCAGAGATCAGCTGCGCTTCGGCCGAGCGAACCTGGCCATTGGCCAGCGCCAGGCGCGATTGCGACTGGGCGACGTCGGTGCGGGTCAGATCGCCGATCTCGAAGCGGTCGCGGGTCGCCTGAAGGTTGACTTCAAGCTGCTTGGCGTTGCTGCGGTTCAGCCCGACCACCGCCTCGGCCAGGATCACGTCCATGTAGGCGGTGACGACCTGACTGAACACGCCCGATTCGGTCGCGCGCAGATCGGCCTGCCCGGCGGCAACGCGGGTCTTGGCGGCGCGGATCGAGTTCTTGATTGCCCCGCCGGCATAAAGCGGCATGCTGGCATTGGCGGCAAGGTCAAGGTTGCGATCGGGCGCGAGCGGGCTCGTCCCGCTGTTGTGGACGTACTCGGTCCAGTTTGCCGTGCCGCTGACCGAGGGCAGCGAGGCAGAGCGCGCGATCGGCACGCCTTCGTCCACCGCGCGCTGCTGGGCGCGGGCCGCCTGCATCTGCGGGTTGGAGGAATAGGCCATGGCCAGCGCGCCGCGCAGGTCATCCGCCAGCGCCGGGGTCGCAGCCAGGGCCATCCCCGCAAGCAGGGTCAAGCGCGATAGGCGCATAATCAGAAGCTCCAGGTCTTGGGAATGGCGAACTCGGGCAGCACAGGGATGCCCATGTCGGCCAGCGGGATCAGGGCGACCGATCCGGCGATCTTGCGTCCAGTGGCCAGCCGGGTGACCCCGCGTTCGACCAGGCCGGTGACGATCCGTCCGCCTTCGACCAGCGCGCCGGCAAGGGCGTCGGGCGTGTGTTCGATCGCGCCGTCGACGACGATCAGGTCATAAACGCCCCGGATCCCTGCGGCGGCCTGCGCGGCGGGGGCGATGGTGACCTTGGCCCCCAGCGCGCCGACCAGCGCGGCGAGGTAGTCGCTGCCGCAGCTTACCACCAGGACCTTGTCCCCGGCGCGCGGCGCGGCCTCGCCCAGCATCCGGCCCTGCACCAGCGGCGCGGGCAGGGCATGGCCATCGCCCAGCGGCACGGCGCGATCGATATAGGCATTGCCGCGTGCTGCAGCGGGGACGAAGTCCTCTCGCGCCAGGCGGCCCATCGCGGCGAGCAGCCATTCCTCGTTGACCCCGCTGACCCGCAGCTGGCTGTCTATCATCGCCTTGCGGGCGGCGGCATTGTCGATGGTGGCGGCGACGCTCATGAATTCCGGTCCTTTTGCGCGGGCTGTATTACACACACAAAACAGCAAGGCAACAGCCGCGGTCTGCCGGTCGCAATTCCCGCCACAGCGGCTTTGACGACAAGCTCATGCTGCGCCTATGGGGGCGCGAGCACTAGTTCAAGAGGGAAATCGGGCGATGACCGAGATGGTGACCATTCGCGAGGAAGACCTGATCGAAAGCGTTGCCGACGCGCTACAGTACATCAGCTACTTCCATCCCATGGATTACATCCGCGCGCTGGGCGCCGCGTGGGAGCGCGAGGAGAATCCCGCCGCGAAGGACGCGATGGCCCAGGTTCTGGCCAACAGCCGGATGTGCGCCGAAGGGCACCGCCCGATCTGCCAGGACACCGGCATCGTCAACGTGTTCCTCAAATGGGGTCAGGAATGCCGTCTCGAATCCGACCGTTCGTTGCAGGAGGTGGTCGATGAAGGGGTGCGCCGCGCCTACAACCTGCCCGAGAACAAGCTGCGCGCCTCGATCGTCGCCGATCCGGCGTTCACCCGCCGCAACACCCGCGACAACACGCCTTGCGTGCTCAACGTAGAGATGGTGCCCGGCCGCACCGTCTCGATCGACGTTGCCGCGAAAGGTGGTGGCAGCGAGAACAAGTCCAAGTTCAAGATGATGAACCCCAGCGATTCGATCGTCGACTGGGTGCTTGAGACGATCCCGACGATGGGCGCGGGCTGGTGCCCGCCCGGGCAGATCGGCATCGGCATCGGCGGCACGGCGGAAAAGGCGATGCTCCTCGCCAAGGAATCGCTGATGGACGAGATTGACATGCACGAGTTGAAGGCGCGCGGCCCGCAGACCGATATCGAGAAGCTGCGGATCGAACTTTACGACAAGATCAACGCACTGGGGATCGGCGCGCAAGGACTGGGCGGGCTGACTACCGTGCTTGACGTCAAGATCCACGAATGGCCGTGCCACGCCGCGGGCAAGCCGATCGCGATGATCCCCAATTGCTCGGCAACGCGCCACGCCCACGTCACTATCGACGGGTCGGGCCCGGCCTTCCTCGAAAAGCCCAGGCTCGACGATTGGCCCAAGGTGACCTGGTCACCCGACAAGGCGGCCAAGCGGGTCAACCTGGATACGCTGACCGCCGAGGAGGTGCAGAGCTGGAAGCATGGCGACCGCCTGCTGCTCAATGGCAAGATGCTCACCGGGCGCGATGCCGCGCACAAGCGCATCCAGGATATGCTGGCCAAGGGCGAACCGCTCCCGGTCGAGTTCAAGGGCCGGGCGATCTATTACGTCGGCCCGGTCGATCCGGTGATCGGCGAAGTGGTCGGCCCGGCGGGTCCGACGACCGCGACCCGGATGGACAAGTTCACCGAGATGATGCTCGACCTGGGCCTGCTGGTGATGATCGGCAAGGCCGAACGCGGCCAGGGCGCGGTGCAGTGCATCGCCAAGCACAAGGTCGCCTACCTGATGGCGGTGGGCGGCGCGGCCTATCTCGTTGCCCGCGCGATCCGTGAAGCCAAGGTGCTGGCCTTCGAGGATCTTGGCATGGAGGCGATCTACGAGTTCACGGTCGAGGATATGCCGGTGACCGTTGCGGTCGACAGCGAGGGGCACAATGTCCACCAGCTTGCCCCGCTGGTGTGGAAGGAGCGGATCGCCAAGGAGGGGCTTCAGGCGGGCTAGGTTCGGGGCGGCAGGGTTTCGACCAAGGGCGTTGGCACTTCGACGAAGCCGCTGGCCTGAAACGTAGCGAATCGGCTAGCTCCTTCGCCACCGATGGTTGAATCCGCATCCGTCCCGCGCGTCCCGGCGCGCATCGTCGTCGCCTCGATCGTGGCGATGTGGCTGACCTATTTCGTCATCGCCACGCTGCGCGGCTGGCTGGTCGGGCTCGGGCTCTACGATGCCCTGCTGTGGCGCCGGGTGGTGGTGATCCTCGCCTCGATGGTGGTCACCGCCGGGCTCTGGCCGCTGCTGCGCCTGCTTGATCCGCGCCCCTTGTGGGAAAAGGCCGCGGCGGTGGTGCTGATCGCCCTGCCCGCCTCGCTCCTGCTCGCCTCGATCAACCAATGGGTCTTCGCCGCGGTGGAGGAACAGGCGACCGCGCAGCTCGGCGCGCGCGAGGGGCTGCGCATCCGCAGCGACGAATCGGGCAACCTGCTGGTCGATCCGATCGACCGTGAGGACAAGGCGACTCCGCCCAGCGAGGCTTCGTCCAGCCCTCCGCTGGTCCCCCAGCCTGCCCCGGTGATCCCGACGATCGCGCAGCAGGAACAAGCCGAATCGGCGATCACCATCAATGCCGAGATTCGCGAGGGGATCCGCTGGCGCCAGCT
This sequence comes from Pseudomonadota bacterium, assembly GCA_018241045.1. Lineage (GTDB taxonomy): Bacteria > Pseudomonadota > Alphaproteobacteria > Sphingomonadales > Sphingomonadaceae > Novosphingobium. Next base: position 10,842 of record JAFEEP010000362.1, read on the forward strand.
CACGGACGTGGCGCTGGGGCGGTATTTCCTGCTTCTCGCGTGGGCGGGGCTCTACTTCGCGCTGGTCAATGCCGAGCAGGCCCGTGCCGCCGAACGGCGCGAGGGCGAATATCGCCGCGCGGCCAAGGCGGCGGAGCTGCGGTCGCTGCGTTACCAGGTCAATCCGCATTTCCTGTTCAACACCCTCAACTCGCTCTCGGCGCTAGTGATGACCGGCAAGGGCGATGCGGCGGAACGGATGATTCAGTCGTTGTCGGGGTTCTACCGCCGCAGCCTGGCGGGTGATCCCAGCGCCGACCATTCGCTCGAACAGGAGGTCGAGCAGCAGAAGCTCTATCTTGAGATCGAGGCGGTGCGCTTTCCCGAGCGGCTGCGCGTCACCATCGACCTGGCCGATGCTTTGGCCGAGGCGCGGGTTCCGGGGATGATCCTGCAACCGCTGGTCGAGAACGCGGTGCGCTATGGCGTCGCCCCGGTGGCGCGGCCGGTGGCCGTGCGGATCGCCGCGCGCAGCGAACCGGGCGTGCTGGTGATCGAGGTCAGCGACGATGGTCCGGGCGGCAGCGATGGGGCAGGTGGTTTCGGGATCGGGCTTGCCAATGTCCGCGATCGGCTTGCCGCGCGCCACGGCGCCGAGGCCAGCCTTGCCGCCGGCCCCCGCCCCGGCGGCGGCTGGCTGGCGGTAATCCGCCTGCCCCTGCAGATTCATGCCTGACGCTGCCACCCTGCGGACCCTGGTGGTCGATGACGAGCCGCTCGCGCTCGAACGGATGTTGCACATCTGCCGCGATCTGACGGCGGTGGAGGTGATCGGCACGGTTCAGGATGGCGCGGCAGCGCTGGCGGCGATCGCCGACCTTGCCCCCGACCTGGTCCTGCTCGACATGACCATGCCCGAGCTGGACGGGTTGCAGGTCGCCCGCGCCCTGTTCGACAGCGGCAAGTCCCCGGCGGTGATCTTCGTCACCGCGCATGACCATTTCGCGGTCGAGGCCTTCGATCTCGATGCGGTCGACTACGTGCTGAAGCCGGTTACCCCCGAACGGCTGGAACGCGCGATTGCCCGCGCGGTCGCACGGCGCGGCACCCGCGCTGCCGGCCAGGGCGACTGGCTCACCGAGTTCTGGGTGCCCCACCGCTCCGAATTGCTCCGTGTCGCCGCCGCCGATGTCGACCGGATCGATGCCGAGCGCGACTATGTCCGGCTTCACGTTGGCGAGCGCAGCTACCTGATGCTCCAGACTGTCTCGGGGCTCGAGGCGCGGCTCGATCCGCAGCGTTTCATCCGGCTGCACCGCTCGACCATCCTGCGCCGCGACCGCATCACCGGATTACGCCACGATGGGCTGGGGGTGTGGTCGGCGGAACTGGCCGATGGCAGCTCGGTGCGGATCGGGCGGACCTATCTTGCCCGGGCCAAGGCGATGGCCGGGCGCTGATTGCCAAGCCCTTGTCGCAGGGGTTAGTCTTGCCTTCAGATGGCGCTCTTCATCACCTTCCTGCTCGGCGTGGCCAATTTCGTGCTGCACCGGGCAGTGGTCGACAGCGGTCACCCCTTGCTCGATTCGATGCCGAGCCATTTCCTTGTCCTCGGCGGGCGCGCGGCGCTGCTGGTCGAGTTCGTCCTGCTGCTCGGCGCGCTGCTGCTGGTGGCGCAAGGCAATGCAATCTGGGCGTGGTCCTATGCCGCCTACACCACGGCCAATGGGCTGGCAGCCTGGCTGATCCTCACCCGCCGGGTCTGATCGGCACGTTTTCGCTTGCGCCGCAGGGTTTCGTCCTGCTTGCTCGGCAGCGATGACGCCGGACCTGACCCTGTTTCACATCAGCGACCTCCATTTCGGGCGCGAGGACCGCGCGGCGCTGCAATGGGTGCGCGATGCGATCGCCCTCGAACGGCCCGATGCGGTGCTGGTCACCGGCGACCTGACGATGCGCGCGCGTCAGCGCGAGTTCGACGCCGCCTGCGCGTGGATCGGCGATCTGGGCGTGCCGGTGACGGTCGAGGTCGGCAACCACGACCTGCCCTATTTCAACCTGTGGGAACGCTTCACCGATCCCTATCGGCGCTATCACGCGATCGAGCGGCTGTTGGAGCGCGAGCTGGACTTTCCCGGCTTCGCTGTGGTCCCGCTGCGCACCACCACCCGGGCGCAGTGGCGCTGGCCGTGGGTCGATGGCTGGGTGCGCGCCGATGCCTTGGCCCTGACCCTCGCGGCAATCGACGCCCTGCCCGCCGGAACCCGCGTGCTGGTCACCGCGCACCACCCCCTGCCCGAACGTTCGCCCGAGGGGCGGCACCTGACCATCGGCGGCGACAGGGCCATGGCCGAACTGGCGCGGCGCGGGGTCGCCGCAGTGCTGACGGGGCACGTCCACGATCCCTTCGACCTCGTCCGGCAGACCCCGGAAGGCGCCTTGCGCATGGTCGGTGCGGGAACGCTGTCGAAGCGGCTCCGCTCGACCCCGCCGAGCTACAACCGGATCGAGCTGGTCGGCACCGAAGTCCGCGTCGCGGTGCGCAACCGCGAACACCTGGCAACGCCAGATATGCAGGTGGATGCGGTACCGAGCGGGCCGCTGCCGGGCGAACAGGCCCCAGCCTGAACGCGAAAAGGGCGGCCCGTTGCCGGGCCGCCCCTTCGTATCGGCAGGAGCCGAAGGTGTTAGCGCTTGCTGAACTGGAAGCTGCGGCGGGCCTTGGCGCGGCCGTACTTCTTGCGCTCGACCACGCGGCTGTCGCGGGTGAGGAAGCCGGCGGCCTTGACCGAACCACGCAGCGCCGGTTCGAACTTGGCGAGAGCCTGGGCGATGCCGTGCTTGACGGCACCGGCCTGGCCCGAAAGCCCGCCGCCCTTGACCGTAGCGACGACGTCGTACTGGCCGGCGCGATCGGCGATCTGGAACGGCTGGTCGATCACCAGGCGCAAGGTCGGACGCGCGAAGTAGACTTCCTGGTCGCGGCCGTTGACGGTGACCTTGCCCGAGCCGGGCTTGATCCACACGCGGGCCACCGCGTCCTTGCGGCGGCCGGTGGCATAGGCGCGGCCCTGGGCGTCGACTTCCTTGTCGCGAAGCGGCGCAGCGGGAGCGGCGGGGGTGGCCGGAAGCTCGGCAGCAGCGCCGAGGTCAGCCAGGTCGGTCAGAGTGGTATCGGACATCAGGCGCCCACCTTGTTCTTGCGGTTCATGGCAGCAACGTCGAGCGGCTGGGGCTGGGTGCCACCATGCGGATGCTCGGTTCCGGCGTAGAGGTGCAGCGCGCGCATCTGCGCCCGGCCCAGCGGACCGCGCGGGATCATGCGCTCAACCGCCTTTTCGAGCACGCGCTCGGGAAAGCGGCCATCCAGCACCTTGGCGGCGGTCACTTGCTTGATACGGCCGGCATAGCCGGTGTGCTTGTAATCGGTCTTCTGCTTGAGCTTGTTACCGGTCAGCCGCACCTTGTCGGCGTTGATCACGACAACATGATCGCCGCAGTCGACGTGGGGGGTGAAGCTCGGCTTGTGCTTGCCGCGCAGATGATTGGCGATGACCACGGCGAGACGCCCGACCACCAGTCCATCGGCATCGATCAGATGCCACTTCTTTTCCACCTCGGCCGGTTTGATCGACCGGGTGACCTTGCTGAGCGCCTTCATGGCCAGCTTTCCTTCTGATTGCGAATCCCCGCCCGGGGGCGAGAGAAGGCGGCCCAATCGTTCAGACGAGCCGCAAAGTCAAGCTTTGCAGCGGTTTTCCGAGGAGGTAAAATAATACCGTTAGTGTGTCGCGACCTCTGGCGGAGCGAATGACCAGGTCTCGCGCGCGATCTTGGTGGACCCCGCCAGCCGGGTGGTGACCACGCGTTCAACCTGTTGCGGCAGGTTGCCGTCGCCCGCCCCGTCGACCCGGATCGCCACCTCGACCTCGCCCTCCATCCCGCCGGGCAGGGCCAGCTTGCGGGTTTCGCGGCGCTCGCCGGGGTGGGGCTGGAACAGATCCGCCGGAACGGGGCTCGTGCCCCCGGCTGCCGACAGCGCAGGGATCTGGGCCAAAGCTTCGGCACGGGCGGGCGCGGAGAGCGCGGCCTTGCTCAAAGTGGCGCGCGCCAACGCTGCGGCGCGCAGGGTGGTGTCAGCCGTGGGCGGGGTGCCGTCTGAGAGTATCCGTCCCGTCCGGTCGAGCACGATCGGGAACATCGTGTCGGGGCGGCTGCGCTCCAACTCGGCGAAGGGGGCCAGTTCAGCCGGGGCATCGACCGCCACGTCAATCAGCATCCCGTCGAGCCGGAAGCCATCGCCTTCGGGCGCGAAGTTCACCGCATAGCGCCGCGTCACCAGGATCTGTTCGCCATCGGACAGCGGGCGCCACACCGTTCGGGTCAGCACCACCTCGCGCGGGGGGGTGAAGCGCGGCTGTGCGGTGCCGGGCGCAGCCCCTGCGGGTGCCGATTGGACGGCCGCGGGAATCAGCGCGGCCAAACCCGCCAGGAGAAGCGTCTCGCGCCTCATCCCCGCTGCCCCGCTGCCGGGATATCGATGGTGAACAGCACCCTCGTGCCCCTCTCGTCTTTCCGCCGACCTTGCGACCGGTTCGCCTTGCGGATGTCAGGGGTGGTAAAGGCGCAGGTTATCAACACTTCGTCAAGGTGCTTCACCGGCCGGTACCGAGCGTGCCGGCTTGGTGTTCCAGGTTGCGCCCAAGGCAATGGGCACCCCAGACCACGCTGGCCAGCAGCAGCGCGCCGACCAGTTGGTGCAGCCCGGCCAGCCACAGGCTCATCCCGCTCATCACCGTGGCGATACCGAGCAGGACCTGGGTGCCGAATGCCGAATGGATGACCACCGAGGCCGGGCGGTAACTGCTGCGCAGCTTGCGCGCCAGCACCACCAGCACCGCTACCACCGCCCAGGCCCACCAGCGATGGACGAAATGAACGAGGTAGGGGTCCGAGACGAGAGCGTGAAGCGTTCCTTGCGACCAGTCGATCCCGGCGGGCAGGAAGCGCCCCTGCATCAGCGGCCAGGCTTGCCAGTTGAGCCAGCCCGATCCGGCGACGTAGCCGGCGCGAAGCCCGGCCAGCAGCGCACCATAGCCGAGCTGGAGCGCGAGCATGGCGATCGCCAGCAGCGCGAAGGGGGTAAGGCGCGCCCGGGCCTCGCCCCGCGCCGTTGCGCGGAGGTCCAGCGCGGTCCAGACCAGCGCGGCGAGCGTGGTCAGCGCCAGCAGCAGGTGCGTGGCAAGGCGGAAGTGGCTGACCTTGACGTCATGAGTCAGGCCCGACTTGACCATCCACCAGCCGACCACCCCCTGCAGGCCGCCGAGCAGCAGCAGCCCGACCAGCCGCGCCTTGTATCCCGCGGGGATCGCCTTCCTCACCCAGAACCACGCCAGCGGCAGGGCGAAGGCCAGCCCGATCGTCCGCCCGATCAGGCGGTGGAACCATTCCCAGAAGAAGATGAACTTGTAGTCCGCCAGAGTCATCCCGGCGGGCCCGTTTACCTCGGTATATTGGGGGATGTGCTGATAGGCCGCGAACTCGACCTGCCATTGTGCTTCGGTCAGGGGCGGCAGCGCGCCGCTGACCGGCTTCCATTCGGTGATCGACAGCCCGGATTCGGTCAGGCGGGTCACTCCGCCGACCACCACCATCAGCACGACCAGCGCGGCGACGGCGAACAGCCAGCGCGCCAGGGCCAGCGGACGGGCGGGGGAAAGGGGCGGCGCCAGCGTGGCATCGGGGCCGACATCGGGCAGGGAAGCAGCGGCGGACATGGCCCGGCCCTGTGCTGTGCGACGCGACAAAGCGCAAGGAGAATGCGCCAAAGTGCGGCTTGGTGCTTGAATGATGGTATAATGTCACATACATGGCTTACGCAATGCGCACCGCCATTCTCTCGATTCGCGACCGATTGGACCGGGTAGGCGTCCTGCTCTCGGGACTCTGCGCGGTGCATTGCCTTGCCAGTCTGGTGCTCGTCGCCGGGTTGGGGCTGGGCGGTGAATACCTGTTGGCCCCGGCGATTCACCAGGTCGGGCTGGTCCTGGCGATCGCGGTCGGATCGATCACCCTGGTGATGGGCATGGCCCGCCACGGCGATCCCGTGCCGCTTCATGCCGGCGCAGCGGGAATCGCGCTGATGGCGGTTGCGCTGTTTACCGGGCACGGCAAGGCCGAGGCGGTGCTGACCATCGCAGGGGTGGGGGGGCTGGCCTTTGCTCACCTGCGCAATATGCGCCACAATCACTGCGCCGCGTGAAGCGTTGATTATCCCCGCGCCCGCGCTATCTGCGGGGTGATGACTGACATTCTCTCCCTTACCGTCAACGGCGAATCGCGCCGGGCCGCGCCCGGCTCGATTGCCGATCTGGTCCGCGGCCTCGAACTCGATCCGATGAAGGTCGCGGTGGAGCGCAACGGATTGATCGTGCCGCGCTCGACCTTGGGCGAGGCGATCCTCGCCGACGGCGACGTGTTCGAGATCGTCCATTTCGTCGGCGGCGGGCAGGATGACGATAGCTGGACCGTGGCAGGGCGGACTTTCCGCTCGCGCCTGATCGTCGGCACCGGCAAGTACAAGGACTTCGCGCAGAACGCCGCGGCGGTCGAAGCCTCGGGGGCGGAAATCGTCACCGTCGCGGTGCGCCGGGTCAACGTCAGCGATCCCAAGGCGCCGATGCTGACCGACTTCATCGACCCGAAGACAATCACCTACCTGCCCAATACCGCCGGGTGCTTCACCGCCGACGAAGCGATCCGCACCCTGCGCCTGGCGCGCGAGGCGGGTGGCTGGGACCTGGTCAAGCTGGAAGTGCTGGGCGAGGCACGCACGCTTTACCCCGATATGCGCGAAACGCTGAAGGCCTGTGAAGTGCTGGCGGGTGAAGGCTTCCTGCCGATGGTCTATTGCGTCGACGATCCGATCGCGGCCAAGCAGCTTGAAAACGCGGGCGCGGTGGCGGTCATGCCGCTGGGCGCGCCGATCGGATCGGGGCTGGGCATCCAGAACCGGGTAACGATCCGCCTGATCGTCGAAGGCGCATCGGTGCCGGTGCTGGTCGACGCCGGGGTCGGCACCGCCAGCGATGCCGCCGTGGCGATGGAGCTGGGCTGCGACGGGGTGCTGATGAACACCGCGATTGCCGAAGCAAAGGACCCGCTGCGCATGGCCCGCGCGATGAAGCTGGCTGTGGAGGCCGGGCGCGATGCCTATCTTTCGGGCCGCATGGCGACGCGCAAATATGCCGATCCGTCAAGCCCGCTGGCAGGGCTGATCTAGACGACCTTGCGCGCGATCACGTTGACCCAGGAAGACGGGCGGTTGTCGTAACCCCCGCCAATTCCTTCGCTGAACTCTAGGCGGTCCCACGCCCCGGTGTGGGCATAGAATGCCTGCGCCTGTTCGCGCGACAGATAGTTGAAATAGCGCCCGAGCGAATCGCGCCCCTCGCTCCCGCCGCTCTTGTAGGTCGCCATGTGCCAGCCGCCCGGCTTCAACGCCCGCCATATTCGCGCGAGAACGTCGTCCAGCCCCGCGCGGGGTACGTGAAGCAGCGAATAGCTCGCGTAGACTGCATCGTAGACCCCATCGGCATCCAGCTCCTCGAAGCGAAGGACGCGGACTGCGCGCCCCAATCGCGCTTCGGCCAACGCCGCCATGGCGGGAACGCCGTCGCTGGGTTCTACCGCGAAGCCACGCTCGATCATGTAGGCGGCATCGCGCCCCGCGCCGCAGCCCAGTTCAAGGATCGACGCGCCGGGTACAAGTCGGTCGAGAAAGTCGGGCAGGTTGCAGTTGATGCCATCGACGAAGCGCGCGACGTAGTCGGATGCTTCGCGGGCATAGAAGGCAAGAGTCCTGGGATCGTGACCGTTCATGGCTGCCGAGCTGACTGCCAAGAACCTTGTGTGTCAAGCCAGCCCTTCGCAGTTCTCCGTATCGACTCATTCGGTCGTGTTTGGCTCGGTTGGTTAACGGGTTTCTAACCATCTCGCGCGATGGTGTCCCTGACAACTGGGGGCAAGATCATGGCCAATACCGGAACCGCATCGCTGACCATCGCCGAACTTCGCGAGTTCGCCAGCTTCACGCCGTGCGAGCAGCGCTACATCAAGCGCAGCCTCGACGTTGGGCTGGGGCGGCAGGATGCCTTCAAGCTTTGGGCGCGCGATGACAGCGAAAGCCGCTCGATCCGCAGCCAGTACGTCGCCTATCAGGAATTGAAGGCGCTTCGCGGCCAGGTTCCCGCCGATACCGGGTTCGACGCGCTCGAAGCCTATATCGGCAAGCTTGTGCGGATCGCTGCCTTCGACCTTGCCCAGGAACGGATCGACGGCTTCTCGGCCTTCCGCTTCCTCTATGAGCGGCTGCTCGGCGCCGAGGTGCGGCCGTTCCTCCCCTCGGCCTTCTGCGCTGCCGCTGCGTTGCCGCAGATCCGCCCCGAAAAGCGCAAGAATCTGCTCCAGTCGATCAGCGAAGCGGCGGCCACTGCCCCGGGCTGGTCAGCACGCGAGCCGAGCTTCTATCCCGAATGGGTGGAGAAGGAAGCGGCGTGAGCCGGGTCGTTCCCCGCCCTCGTAACCCCATATCAACCATTGTGCGCCAGTGTCGGCCCTTGCAAGCGCCGGGGAATCGCGAGTGAGCACCATTACACTAGACGGGCTGAACGAAGAGGAGTTCCGCCGTTCGATCGAGATGCGCCTGCGCCATGATCTGGCCGGGGCGGCGCTTGAACGGCTGCGCGGGCTGCTGGCACCCTTTGCCCAGCCCGGCGGAATCCTGCCCGAACGCTTTCTGACGGTCAGCGCCGGTGACCTCAACCTCTATGGTTGGGACGGGATCGCCGATGCGCTGCGCCGCCATGATCGGCCGGGTCGTCCGGTCTCTGCCCTGTCGGTTGCCTTTGGCTGGCCGGGTGAGGAGCCGCAGCAACCAGACGCCGACGGTAGGCTCAGTCCGATGGTCGAAACCAGCTATTTCACCGACGATGCCTTTCCCTTCTCGGCCAGCGGGCGCGAGGATCTGCTCGACGGTTACTCTTATCACGGCTGCACCTGGGCGGACGATTGCGAAGCGCGCGAATCGACGCTGTCGCTGGGTGGGGTCGATGATCTGCACGGCGCCCTGGCGCTGCTTGAAACGCGCCTGCTGGCGAGCGATGCGCCTGACGATGATGAAATTCGTGCCGGTTCGCTCGGCTCGTGCCTGTTGTCGGTGCTGCTTTACCAGGCGGTGAGCGAGCGCATTGCCCGCGATGGCCTGCCTCGCCCGCTCTGTGTGATGGCCGGGAGCAACGGGGTCTATCCCTATTTCGACGCGCCGGTGATCGGGATTCCCGAAGACGTGCGCAAGGCCGCCGAAGCCGCCGAGGAAGAGGAAGTGGTCGATCGCGGCGTACCCGGGCCACGCTATTCGAGCCTGCTGGTTGCCGGCATCCCGCGCGCCAAGAAGCGTGCCGTGCTGGTACTAGAGGAGAGCGAGGAAGAGATGGCGGTGCGGATTGCCCATCTGCGCGGCATCCATCACCGCGAGGAACCGCCGGTGCCGGAACTGTCCGCGCCCGCGCCGGAACCCGAACGCCCCGCCCCGCACGATGGTGACACTGCAATCTCCCCGGCGCCGGGTGGACCATTGATGAGCAAGAAGCCGTCGGGCCAGTCGTGGGACTTCCGCGACTTGCTCGGCCCGCTGCGCGACGCCGAACCGTCGCTGCCCGATTCGCCCTTGTCCGCACCATCCGGACCCGATTCGCGCGGGCCAGAGCCAACGGTGGTCGAACCGCCGCTGCCCGTTCCGCCGCAGGCAGAAAAGCCGCCGGTTCCCGACTTGCCGTTCGAGACCGCGCGGTTCGCCGAGCCCGAACCCGATGACGACGAGCCGATCGCCGAGCTGCCCGAGCCGACCTTCGCGCCGCCGCCGCCGCGCGATGTCGATCCGGCGCCCGCCGCGCTGCCGCGTCCGCGCTTTCCCAGCCAGGCCCCGGTGGCGCCAGGCTTCACCCTGCTCGAGCCGAGCCTGCAGGATCGCCTCGAATCGCTGCTTTCTCCGCAGGTTGCGCCTGATCCGCGTCTCACCGAGACCGCGCTCGAGCCGCCTGCGCCGCCCGTAGCGGAACTCGTGGTCGAGGCGAGCGAAACCGTCCCGGACATGGGCCCGGCCTGGCCGCTCGGCATCGGCTGGCTCGAGGACGATTCCGCCCCGGCACCGGTCGAAACGGAGGCTCCGCAGACAAGGCTTGGCCTGTTGTCACGGCTGCGCGCCTGGCTGCGGCGGGGACGCTGATCGGCGGAAATTCGCGCTCAACCGCCCCGCGCAAGCCCAATTGCGGCACACGATTATTTGGTGATCGTGCAATTTCCAAATCGACAAAGTGCGCGCGCCGTGCAAACAGCGCATGGCCCCGCCTCGATTGCGGGCGTTTTTCCAACTAGGGGAATTCCGGATGAAGAAGATTGTTATGGTCGCCGCCGTGGTTGCCGGTTCGCTCGCTCTCGCCGCCTGCGGCGAAAAGAAGGCTGACGAAGCTCCCGCCGCTGACGCTTCGGCCGCTGCCGAAGTCGCCACCGACGCTGCTCCGGCCGCGACCGACGCTGCTGCTGCTGCGACCGACGCTGCTCCTGCCGCGACCGAAGCCGCCAAGTAATCGGCTTCTTCAGGATCAAGGCCGGGCGCGGTGGATGTGGACCACCGTCGCGCCCGGCCTTTTTCTTTGCCTGTCGCGCTGACGCGACTGACGCCTAGGCCTTGTAGAGCGCGTCCATCCGCTCGCCATAGCGAGCCTTCAGCTTGTGGCGGCGAATCTTGAGGCTGGGGGTCATTTCCTCGTTCTCGATGCCGAAGGCTTCATCGGCGAAGGCGAACTGACGCACCTTCTCGACCACCGAGAGGTCCTGGTTGACCCGGTCGATTGCGCTGCGCACCGCCGATCGGAAAGCCGGCAGGTCCTGCAACGCGCGCAGGTCGAACTTCTCGCCATTGGCGCGCGCCCATTCCAGCGCCCATTCCGCGTCGGGAACGATCAGTCCGACCAGATAGGGCCGCTTGTCGCCGATCACCATCGCCTGGGCGATCTCGGGCTGGAGCGTCAGCATCCCCTCGATCTTCTGAGGCGAGACGTTGTCGCCCTTGTCGTTAACGATCATGTCCTTCTTGCGATCGGTGATGACGATCCGGCCCTTGTCGTCGATGTGACCGATGTCGCCGGTGTGCAGCCAGCCGTCCTGCAAGGCCTTCGCCGTCTCGGCCTCGTTGTGCCAATAACCGTGCATCACCAGTTCGCCGCGGACGAGGATCTCGCCATCGTTGGCGATCCGCACCTCAACCCCGTGCATTGGCGGGCCGACGGTATCCATCTTGAGCCCCGCGCTCGGGCGGTTGCAACTGATCACCGGGCCTGCCTCGGTCTGGCCATAGCCCTGAAGCATGGTCAGTCCCATCGCATCGAAGAACACCCCGATGTCGGGATTGAGCGGCGCCCCGCCCGAAACCATCGCCTTCAATCGTCCGCCGAACTTCGCCCTGATCTTGGGGCGCAGCGCGCGTTCGATCAGCAGGTTGAGCGGTGCATCGCGCAGCCGCTTGCGGCCCTGGGCCTTGCGGGTGCCGATCCCGATCGCCCGGTCCATCATGAAGTTGGCGATCTTCCCCTGCTTTTCGATCTGCTTCATGATCCGGGTGCGCAGCACCTCGAACAGGCGCGGGACCACGACCATGATCGTCGGGCGCACCTCCTCGATATTGCTGGCAAGCTTTTCGAGCCCCTCCGAGTAATAGATCTGCGCGCCCACCCCGATCGGCAGCATCTGCCCGCCGGTGTGCTCATAGGCGTGGCTCAGTGGCAGGAACGAGAGGAATACCTCGTCATCAAGGCCGAAGTCCTCGTTGAGGATCCGCGCCGCGCCATCGACGTTGCACAGGATCGCGCCGTGATGCTGCATCACCCCGCGCGGCGCCCCGCCGGTGCCGCTGGTATAGATGATGCAGGCCAGATCATCACGCCCGATCCCCGCGATCCGCGCATCGACCGCCGCGCGCGCCGCGTCCGCGTCGCGGTTCAGCAGCGCTGCCCAGTCGTGATATTCGAAGCTGCCGGTCTGGGTGATGCGCAGCGGCTCGATCCCGATGACGTGATCGGCCTGGGTCGAACGCAGCACCGCGCCGATCAGCGGCTTGGCCAGCTTGTCATTGGCGACGACCACCGCCCGCGCACCCGAGTTGTCGAGGACGTGCAGGTGGTCGCGTTCGGTATTGGTGACATAGGCCGGAACGGTTACGCAGCCCGCGGCCATGATCGCGAAATCGGCGATCAGCCATTCGGGCCGGTTGTCCGACACAAGCATGACCCGGTCGCCCGAATTGAGCCCCAGTGCGCGCAGCGATTCGGCCAGCGTGCAAACCTGACGCACCACTTCGGCCCAGCTCAGCGATTGCCACCGGCCATCGCGCTTGGCCCACAGGAACGGCCGGTCACCGCGCGAGCCGGCCCGCTTGAACAGCAGTTCGACCAGGTTGCTGCTGGTTGAAAGATCGGAAATATCCACCACGTGCACAGCCCCTTTTCGCGGCACGAAACCTTTATCTACAGGCGTTGCCTAAGCGCGCGCCGGCCCGCGGGCAAGCTATTCGCTGACCGCCTTGCCCTCGCTGCGCGGATCGGCGGCGCCGACCAACTGCCCATCGCGCACCTCGATCGCATTGGCTTTGAGCGGCAGGCCGCGCGGGGTGACGCTGGGGTGGCCCAGCGCGACCAGCGCGGGTATCATCGCCTCCAGCGTGCTGCCCTGTTCGACATAGACCGCGTCGGTGCCGGGGGCGAAGATCACCGGCAGGGCGATGGCATCCTGCGCGCTCAACTTCCAGTCGATCACGCCGATCACCGCGCGGATCACCTGGGCCGGAATCGTCGCCCCGCCCGCCGCGCCGACGGCGAGGCGCAGGCGTCCATCGGACCCGAAGACCAGCGACGGGCTCATCGAACTGCGCGGGCGCTTGCCCCCTTCGACCCGGTTGGCGGCCGGGCGCCCGTCGAGGACCGGGTTCATGTCGAAATCGGTCAACTCGTTGTTGAGGAAGTAGCCGCCGACCATCAGCCCCGATCCGAACGGGCTCTCGATCGTCGAGGTATAGCTCACCGCGTTGCCGCGCCGGTCGATCGCGACAAAGTGCGAGGTGCCGTGCTCGTCCTGCGGGGCGGGATCGGCCAGGGCCAGCGCCTCGGCCCCGCGCGGCACCCCGGCGGTGACCGAAGGCATCGACTTGTCGGGCGAGATCAGCGCCGATCGCTGCGCCAGATAGTCGGGATCGGTCAGCCCGGCGACGGGGACGCGGACGAAATCGGCATCGGCGGAATAGCGCGCCCGGTCGGCATAGGCGAGGCGCATCGATTCGGCGATGAGGTGCCAGGCGACCGGCGAATCCTTGCCCAGCGCGGTCAGGTCGAACCGTTCGAGCTGCTTGAGCGTCGCGAAAACCGTGGTCGCGCCCGAACTGGGCGGACCCATTCCGCAAATCCGGTACTGACGGTAATTGCCGCAGACCGGCTCGCGATCCTTGGCGACATAGGCGGTGATGTCGGCCTCGGTCATCGGCGCGGGATTGCGCGGCGCGGTGGTTACCGCCCCGACCAATGCGCGGCGGTTGGCCCCGGCGTAAAACGCGGTTGGTCCCTGTGCGGCGATGGCGTCCAGCGTCGCGGCGAGGTCGCGGTTGACGATCCGCGTGCCGACCGCCTTGGGCGCGCCCTCGGCATCATAGAACAGCGCCTTGCCGGTGGAGGTGAAAGCGGCGGTTGCCGCATTGCCTTTCAGCATGGCGTTGAGCCGCGGGGTGACGATGAAGCCTTGCCGCGCCAGCTTGATCGCCGGGCCGAACAGCCGCGCCCAGGGCAGCTTGCCGTATGCCTTGTGCGCTTTCCAGGCGAGCGCGATGCTGCCGGGAACGCCAACGCTGGTCGCGCCGGGCACGGCGTCGGGGAAGGCCATGACCTTGCCGTCGCGGACGAACCACTGGTCGCTGGCGGCCGCGGGCGCGGTTTCGCGCCCGTCGATCGTCGCCACGCGCCCATTGCGCGAAGATTCGACGAAGAACCCGCCGCCGCCGATTCCCGAACTCTGCGGCTCGACCACGGTGAGCGCGAGCATCGTGGCGATCGCCGCGTCGGCGGCGCTGCCCCCGGCGCGCAGCATCTGCGCCCCGGCATCGGCCGCGCGCGGATCGGCGGCACTGACCATGCCGCGGGCATAGGCGTTGGCGCTGGCGGCGGGGCGGGAGAGGGCGGGCTGGGCTGCCGTGGCGAGGGTCGGAACGGCGAGCAGGGTGAACGCAAGACGAATGGTCATGGAATCAAGGCTATTCGCTTCCAACCGCCTCGGCAATGGTGGTGAATCCATCGCGCTTCATCAGCCGCGCCAGTCCCCGGGTGATGGTCCGTGCGATCCCCGGTCCGGCAAAGGCCATCGCCGAATAGAGCTGAACGAGGCTCGCCCCGGCGCGGATCCGTGCCCAGGCGTCCTCTGCCGTGGCGACGCCGCCCACCCCGACCAGCGGAATCGCCCCGCCGGTCGCCTTGCGGAAATCGCGCAGCCGTTGCTGGGCCAGATCGCGCAGCGGCGCGCCAGACAGCCCGCCGACTTCGCCGCTATGGCGCGAGGCAAGCCGGGGTCGCGAGATCGTGGTGTTAGAAACGATCAGCGCGCCAAGCTGTCGGTCGATCGCGATCCGGGCGATCGCGTCGATGTCCGCGGGCTCGAGATCAGGCGCGACCTTGAGGAATACCGGCGGCCCGTGCCGCCCGCGCGCCGCCAGCACCGCATCGAGCAGCCCGGTCAGCGCGCCCTCGTCCTGCAATGCGCGCAGCCCCGGCGTGTTGGGGCTGGAGATATTGACCGCAAGGTAGCTGGCGAGCGGGGCCATCAGCCGGGCCATGGTGGCATAGTCTGCCACCCGGTCGACCGAATCCTTGTTGGCGCCGACGTTGATCCCGACGATCCCCGGCCGACCCGCCCGGCGCACCAGCCGCGCGACGGCGGCTTCGGCGCCGCCGTTGTTGAAGCCCATGCGGTTGATCACCCCGCGATCTTCGTCGAGCCGGAACAGGCGCGGGCGCGGGTTGCCGCTCTGCGGCAGAGGGGTGATGGAGCCTACCTCGGCAAAGCCGAAGCCGACCCCCAGCAGCGCATCGGGCACCTCGGCGTCCTTGTCGAAACCGGCGGCGATGCCCAGCGGGTTGGGGAAGTCCAGCCCGGCCACGCGCGTCGCCAGCGGTCCGTCGCATCGTGCCGTGCCGCCCATCGGCCAGGCCTTGAGCGAGAGGATCGCGAGTCGGTGCGCGTCTTCGGCATCGAGCTGTCTGAGAAGCGGGCGGAGCAGGGCGTAGATCATGGCGAGGGGCCTATGGCAGGGCGGGGCGCGAGTGTCGACGTGTCCCGCGTCAAGACAGAAATATCGTTTGCAGCGCAATGATTGCACGGATCAACGTGGAAATTTGTCGATTCCATACAATCGGGCCGAAGCCGAATCGGCTAATCGATCCTTGCGACCCGAAGGGCTCGGAGCTTTCTGCGACGAGTTCCTGTAACTCAAAGCGGCCCTCTCGGCACCCCGGGGGGGCCGCTCTTTTGTCTGGCGTCCGGGTCGGCCTTGATGGTTGATATCCGCGGGCGAGGCGTCTAGGGGCAAATCGGAACGATTCTTTCCGATTTGACTGGATTCGCAAATGCGCCTGTCCAACATGGCCGATTATGCCGTCCTGACGATGAGCGCCGCAGCGCGCCATTGCGGCGGCGCGCGCGTCGCCGCGGCCCAACTGGCCGAGGAAACCGGCCTGCCGGTGCCGACTGTGCAGAAGCTGGTCAGCCGACTGACTGCGGCGGGCCTGCTGCGTTCGTCGCGCGGGGTCGGTGGTGGCCTCAAGCTGGCGCGCCCGGCGGCGGCGATCACCCTGGCCGACATCGTCGAGGCGGTCGACGGGCCGATCGCGCTGGCACCCTGTGCCGACGAGGCGCATGAATGCTCGCGCGAGGAATGCTGCAGCGTGCGCCCGCACTGGACCGACGCGAGCGTGGCCCTGCGCGGTGCGCTCGCCGGGGTGCCGTTGACCCGGCTGGCGGAGACCGGGCGATGACCGAGATCGTCAAGGATCAGGCCGCGCGTGACGCCGCCGCGAAGGTCGCCGACTACGAACACGGCTGGTCGGCCGACATCGAGACCGACTTCGCCCCCAAGGGGCTGTCGGAAGATACCGTGCGCTTCATCTCGGCCAAGAAGAACGAGCCGGAATGGATGCTCGAATGGCGGCTCAAGGCCTATCGCCACTGGCTGACCATGCCGATGCCCGACTGGGCCAAGCTGAACGTCCCGCCGATCGATTACCAGGACGCCTATTACTACGCTGCACCCAAGGCGAAGAAGGCGCTGGCGAGCCTTGACGAGGTCGATCCCGAGATCCTCAAGGTCTATGAGAAGCTGGGCATTCCGCTGGAAGAACAAAAGGTTCTGGCCGGGGTCGAGGGCGCGCGCAAGGTTGCGGTCGACGCGGTGTTCGATTCGGTCAGCGTCGCCACGACCTTCCGCGAAGAGTTGAAGAAGGCCGGGGTGATCTTCCTCTCGATCTCGGAAGCGATCCGCGAATATCCCGATCTGGTCAGGAAGTGGCTGGGCAAGGTCGTGCCCCAGCACGACAACTTCTTCGCCGCACTCAACTGCGCGGTCTTTTCCGACGGAACCTTCGTCTATATCCCCGAAGGCACACGCTGCCCGATGGAGCTGTCGACCTATTTCCGCATCAACGCGGAGAACACCGGCCAGTTCGAACGGACCCTGATCGTCGCCGACAAGGGCAGCTATGTCTCCTACCTCGAAGGCTGCACCGCGCCGCAGCGCGACGAGAACCAGCTTCACGCCGCGGTGGTCGAACTGGTCGCGCTGGACGATGCCGAGATCAAGTATTCGACCGTGCAGAACTGGTATCCCGGCGATGCGCAGGGCAAAGGCGGGATCTACAATTTCGTCACCAAGCGCGCGCTGTGCCAGGGCAAGCGCAGCAAAGTGAGCTGGACCCAGGTCGAGACCGGCTCGGCGATCACCTGGAAGTACCCGAGCTGCGTCCTCAATGGCGAGGACAGCGTGGGCGAGTTCTATTCGGTCGCGGTCACCAACAATTACCAGCAGGCCGACACGGGCACAAAGATGATCCACAACGGCAGGAACAGCCGCTCGACCATCGTGTCGAAGGGGATCTCGGCGGGCAGGAGCCAGAACACCTATCGCGGCCTCGTTCGCGTCGCCCCGCAGGCGGAGGGCGTGCGCAACTTCACCCAGTGCGATTCGCTGCTCCTGTCGAAGGAATGTGGCGCGCATACCGTGCCCTATATCGAGGTGCGCAATCCCTCGGCCCAGATCGAGCATGAGGCGACCACCTCGAAGATTTCCGACGACCAGCTGTTCTACGCCATGCAGCGCGGGCTCGACCAGGAAGCTGCGGTGGCGCTGATCGTCAACGGCTTCGCCAAGGAAGTACTCCAGCAATTGCCGATGGAATTCGCGGTCGAGGCGCAGAAGCTGCTGGGCATTTCGCTTGAAGGATCAGTTGGTTGACCAAGAAAACCCTCTCCATCCGCTCGCCCGAGGAGCGCGGCGATGCACCCGAACTGCAAAAACGCGGGCGCGGCTGGGCGATTTCGAGCAAGCGGCTCGACGCGGTGCACGAACAGGCGCGGATCGCGCGGCTCCACCCGACTGAGGCGCAGAAGGCGCTGGGCGCGCGGCTGAACGAGGCGCAGCTTGGCAAGTACAAGCTGACCCGCCAGCAGGTGATCGGATCGGCGATCGTCGATTTCGCCTGCAATCCGCTCAAGATCGCGGTGTCGATCGACGAGGGCGGCGATCCTGCCTTGACCCAGCGCCGTGACCAGAGCCTCGCCACGGTCGGGGTGCAGGTGCTGCGCTTTCCTGCCGCGGAGGTGCTGGCCGATCCCGATGCGGTCGCCGCGCGGATCATCGCGGCGATGAAGGCGCGTTATGACGAGCGCGGCCGGGCGCGGCGCCAGCACTACCAGACGCGCGGGGCCACCCGCCATCACCAGGGATGACCATGCTCCAGATCGAAAACCTCCAGGCCAGCGTCGCCGACAAGCCGATCCTCAAGGGCCTGTCGCTGACGATCGGGGCGGGCGAAGTCCACGCGATCATGGGACCGAACGGCGCGGGCAAATCGACGCTGGGCTACACGCTGGGCGGACGGCCGGGTTACGAGGTGACCGGCGGGTCGGTGATGTTCGCGGGCCAGGACCTGTTCGCGCTCGAACCTTGGGAGCGTGCCGCCGCAGGGTTGTTCCTCGGCTTCCAGTACCCGGTCGAGATTCCCGGCGTCAGCTTTGTCCAGTTCCTGCGCGAGGCGGCTAACGCCCAGCGCAAGGCGCGCGGGGAGGAGCCGCTGTCGGGCGGCGAGTTCCTCAAGCTCGCACGGGAGAAAGCCGCGCTGCTGCGCATGGACATGGATATGCTCAAGCGCCCGGTGAACGTCGGCTTTTCCGGCGGCGAGAAGAAGCGGGCCGAGATGGTCCAGATGGGCATCCTCGATCCGAAGCTGGCGATCCTTGATGAAACCGATTCGGGGCTCGACATCGACGCGCTGCGGATCGTCGGCGACGGGATCAACGCCACGATGCGCCGCCCCGACAAGGCGGTGCTGCTGATTACCCATTACCAGCGCCTGCTCGACTATGTGCAGCCCGATTTCGTCCACGTCCTTGCCGGTGGGCGCATCGTCCGCACTGGCGGGCCGGAGCTGGCGCTGGAACTGGAAGAACACGGCTATGAGGCGGTAGCGGCGTGATCGCATTGCTCGCCCTGCTGCTCGGCGCCACCTCGCCCGATCCGGTCCCGCTGCGCAGCGCGGTGGAGACCTGCGATCGCGGCTCGATGGCCATGCTGACGCGGGCCGAGCCGCGCCGCCGCGCCGAATGGGCCGATGCGATCTATCGCGAGCAGCGGGCGATCGCATCGGAGCGGGCCAGCCTGGTCGCGACCAGCGCCACGCCCGCCGGACAGGCAAATGTCGCCAGTTCGCGCCAGACCCTCGAGGCGCGCCAGCAGCAACTTGAGGACGCCCGCGCGGTCGAACGCGCCTGGCGCGAGTTCTATGACGAATACCGGGCCGATTTCCTCGCCTCCTGTTCGGGAAAGAAGCGCGACGATGGTTGATGTCGCGACGCTCCCGACCCGCCACGCGGAGGACTTTCGTTACGCCGACCTGACCGCGCTGGCGTCGCTGTGGCCGGTCAAGGCCGAGACGATCGTGGTTCCGGCCGGGGAAAGGCGCGCGCTGACCCTGATTCACACCGGCGAAGCGCCACTGGTCCGTGACCTGGCGGTCGCGCTTGGTGAAGGCGCACACTTTGCGCTCCACGTGCTCAACGCCGGTGCGGCCTCGGGGCGGATCGCGGTGCGCGCGACCTTGCAAGCCGGCGCGCATTTCCACCTTGGCGCGGTGCAGCTTGCGGGGGGCGATGCGACGGCAGAGATCGTCACCCATGTCACCCACGCCGCGCCCGACGCGATCAGCCGCCAGGTGGTCCGCTCGGTCGCGGGCGGGCGGGGAACCGCCAACTACCTTGGCAAGGTGCTGGTCCAGCCGGGCGCCGACGGGACCGACGGCGAACAATCCGTGCGTGCCATGTTGCTCGATCGCACCGCGACGGCGAATGCCCGGCCCGAGCTGGAAATTTATGCCGACGACGTCAAGTGCGCGCACGGCTGCGCGGTGGGGGAACTGGACGCGGGCGGGCTGTTCTACATGGCCCAGCGCGGCCTGCCGCCTGAACTGGCCAAACGGCTGATGCTCCAGGCCTTCATCGCCGAGGCGCTGGCCGGGGCTGAGGACGAGGCCGCACTGCAGGATCAGGCCCGCGCCGCGCTGGAGGCCTTGCTGTGAACCTCGCAGCCCGCCCGATCAGCACGATCAAGGCCGAGTTTCCGGGCCTCGCAGGGGACTGGCACTACCTCGATACCGCCGCCACCGCGCAGAAGCCACAGGTGGTGATCGATGCCACAGTGGCAGCGCTGGGGCGGGACTATGCCACGGTCCACCGCGGGGTCTATGCCCGCTCGGCCGAAATGACCCTGGCCTTCGAGGCGGCGCGGCGCAAGGTCGCGCAGTTCATCGGCGGGCGCGAGGACGAGGTGGTCTTCACCCGCGGCGCGACCGAGGCGATCAATCTCGTCGCCCAGACCTGGGGCCTGACCAATCTCAAAGCCGGTGATCGCATCCTGCTTTCGGTGCTGGAGCACCACTCGAACATCGTTCCCTGGCAATTGCTGGCCGAACGCACCGGGGTGGCAATCGACGTCTGTCCACTGACCGTGGACGGGCGGATCGATCTGGACGCGGCGGAAGCCATGTTGACCCCCGCGCACAAACTGGTGGCGCTGGCCCATGTCTCCAACGTGCTCGGCTCGGTGCTCGATGCGGGCCGGGCGGTGCGGCTGGCGCATGATGTCGGGGCGAAGATCCTCCTCGACGGGTGCCAGGCCGTGCCGCGCCTGCCGGTCGACGTGGCGGCGCTGGGCTGCGATTTCTACGCCTTTTCCGCGCACAAGCTCTATGGCCCGACAGGGATCGGGGTGCTGTGGGCGCGGGCGGAAATTCTCGCGGCAATGCCGCCGTGGCAGGGCGGCGGCTCGATGATCGACCGGGTGACCTTTGAACGCACCACCTTCGCCCCGCCGCCGCAGCGTTTCGAGGCCGGGACTCCGGCGATCGTCGAGGCGATCGGACTGGGCGCGGCGGTCGACTATGTCAGCGCGATCGGCCTGCCCGCGATCCACGCACACGAAACCGGGCTGGTTGGCACGCTGCGCGATGCGCTGCGGCGAATGAACGACGTTACCCTGTTCGGGCCAGAGGATAGCGCGGGAATCGTCTCGTTCACCATGGAAGGGGTGCATCCCCACGACCTCGGCACCATATTGGATGAGGAAGGCGTGGCGATCCGCGCCGGACACCATTGCGCCCAGCCGCTGATGGACCATCTTGGCGTGTCGGCGACGGCGCGTGCCAGCTTCGGGCTCTACAGCGACGAAGGCGATATTGCCGCGCTGCTGCGCGGGATCGATCGCACCAGGAGGATATTCGGGTGACTAGCATGAGTGACGACGGGACGTCGAAATTCACCGTCGAGGAAGTGGACAATGTGGCCGTCCCGCCGCGCGCGCGGGTCGACGATGCGGAAAGTCCGGCCGAAAAGCTGGAGCGCAAGCGTGACTACCTCGAAGGCTTCCTCGCTGAAAAACCGCAGGACATTTCGGGCACCGAACCCGGCGGCGACCTCTACGAGGCGGTGATCGCCGCGCTCAAGGAAATCTACGATCCGGAAATCCCGGTCAACATCTATGACCTCGGCCTGATCTACGCGGTCGAGATCGACGCGGACGGCGGGGCCGTGGTGACCATGACGCTGACCACCCCGCATTGCCCGGTGGCCGAATCGATGCCGGGCGAGGTCGAACTGCGCGTCGGCGCGGTTTCGGGTGTGCGCGATTGCGAGGTGCATCTGGTCTGGGATCCGCCGTGGGATCCCGCCAAGATGAGCGACGAAGCGCGGCTCGAGCTTGGAATGCTGTGATCGGCACCCCACATCAGGTAACGCCATGACCGAGACGAAGATCCGCCAACGCCCCGCCGCCGTCATCCTCACCCCCGCCGCCGAGGCGCGGGTGGCGAACCTGATGGCCAGCGCGCCTGAGGGCACTGTCGGGGTCAAGCTGTCCACCCCGCGCCGGGGCTGTTCGGGGCTGGCCTATTCGGTCGACTACGTCAGCGAGGCTCATCCGTTCGACGAGCGGATCGAAACCCCGGGCGGCACGTTCTTCATCGACGGCGGCTCGGTGCTCTACCTCATCGGCAGCACGATGGACTGGAAGGAAGACGATTTCACCGCCGGGTTCGTCTTCGAAAACCCCAACGCCAAGGGTTCGTGCGGCTGCGGTGAGAGCTTTACGGTCTAGCTCGGACGCGGAACGAAGGCACCGTCGGTTTCCGCGTCGATGAAAGCGATCAACGCCTTTTCCAGATCGTCGAGTTCCTCATCGGCGTCGAGCCGGTCGCGCAGCCAGGCCTGTTCGCATGGTTCGAACGCGGCACTGGTTTCGGCACCCTCGACATGGTCCTCGAGATAGTCCTCGTCCTTGCCAAGCAGGCTGCCGAAAGCGCCGTCAAGGCCGGGCTTGCTGGTCGCCATGCGGGAGAGGAATCCGCCGACGCCTGCGCCTTCGGATGCCATGAACGCGGCAAGTTCGCCCGCACGTTCGGCGCTGAGCGGTTCGTCGCCGCCAAACCCGAGCAGGTAGTTTGCCACCCCCTGCACGAACAGTTTTTGCCATTCGGGAGAATTGACCTCGTAGAGCGTGGCGTCCTTGATGCGGAACAGCAGTTCGGCCTCGGCCTTGCTCACCGCGGCGGGGCGATCGCCCCCGGCGGCGAAGACCATGCGGCGCAGCAGGGTGCATTCGGCAGCGTTGATGCCCTCGGGATCGAGTGACCCGCCCCGCGTCGGACCCTCACCGCTCAGTACCGCCTCCTCGATCTGTCTCAAGGCATAGGCCTTGAGGCTGGCGGGCGTGCTGGTCGACAGTTCCAGCACCCGGACCAGCAATTCAAGCTCTGTCAGCGAGGCGACCTTGCCATCGTGATCGATGCGGGCGATCAGTTCGTCGGCCATGACCTGATCGACATAGCCGCGCGGCTCGACCGTCTCGACCACGAAGGCGCTCAGCGCCTCGACGAAGAAGGCGGCCCACTCGGCATCGGGCATGGGCAGTTGTTCGTTGGCGAGGAACAGGCTTTCGGCCTCTTCCGGATCGATCCGGCCATCGGCCCAGCCAAGGCCGCGCAGCGCGGCGATCTCGCCCGGATCTATCGCCCCGTCCGCCGCAGCCTGCGCGGCGAGGTCACGGAATTGCATGGTCATGGTGTCAATCAGCCCCTGGATATTCTCCGACAGGGCTTATGACGGCTTAACCTTAAATCCCTGTTACCCCTGCCTTGCCGCGGCAGGGCGGTGGAGAAGGGCCCCGGCGCAGGCCGCGCGGTCGACGTCCTGGCCATCGCTGGCGCGGCGCGCGTCGACATAGGTCGCGGTCGGCTCGCGCCCCGGTGCGGACGGGTAGAGATAGATGTCGAGCACGCAGGCCGTGCCGCTGAACTGCAGTTTGCGTGCATCGCCCTCGATCACGTCGAGCCGGGGTGGGCCGAACTGGCGCGACAGTTCGGCAGACGTGGCGCCGATCACCCCTTCAAGGCCGGGGATGGTCTGGATCTGGGCCGGGCCGGGGGCGTGGCGCACCGGCGCGCGCACCGCGGTCTTGACCGGGGCGGGCCTGGTCGCCGCAGTCTTGACGGTGCCCCCGCCCGATCCGCCCCCGCAGGCCGCGAGGAACGGGATCAACGCCAACGCGAGCAGGGTTCTGGGGGTCATGGGCGGAAGTCCTTGCGGTGAATGAGGTGCGCCGCCGCGGCAGCGCCGAGGAACGGGGCCAGGAAATTGGCGAAGGGAACCAGCAGCAGCAGCGCCACTACCAGGCCGAGCATGAACCGTTCCGAACCGGAAAGCGGCGGCGGGCTGTGCGGGACGGGGCGATGGCGCAGCCAGACCATGTCCTGCAACTCGCGCCCCAGCAGCAGCGCGTTGACCAGGGTAAAGACCAGCGCCGCACCGACCCCGGTGACCAGCAGCACCAGGGCAAAGGGCGCGGCGATCAGGTTGAACAGCAGCGCCCTGCCCGCGCCGCGCAGGCTCGCTCCCAATTCCTCGTGCCAGCCAAGCTGGCGCGCCGAGGCGGCAGCGGCGGGATAATGTCGCGCCTCGACCACCTCGACCACTTCGTCGGCGAAGAGCTGGAGCACTGCGAGCGCGACGATCCGCCACAGCACCACCCCTGCCAGCATCACCGCCAGCGCGGCGATCAGGCCGCGCAGGCCCTCGGGGGCGGCAAGCTGCGTCTCGTTCAGCCCGGCCCAGCCCAGGGCGCGATCGAGCAGCCACCAGCCAGCCAAAGCCAGCACCGCGAAGACCGCCAGCGTCGCCGCCAGGCTCTTCAGCCAGATCCGCAGCACGCGCGGGTCGGCCATTTGGCCAAGGGCGAGGGCGAAGGCGCGCAGCATAGGCGTGGCACTTCGCCCGCAGCGGCGGCGCTGTCAACGCCGTCGCGCTTGCCCTGCGGCCAAGGGACAGCTAGGCGCGGCGCGATTTCTCCCCTTCTTTCAGGAACCACGCTGCATGTCCGACGCCACCCTTGATGTCATCGCGATCGGCAATGCCATCGTCGACGTGATGGCCCCTTGCGATGATGCCTTGATCGAACGGCTCGGCCTGACGCGCGGCGGCATGACCCTGGTCGATACCGCCCGCGCGCACGAACTCTACGATGCGATGGGTCCGGCACGCGAAATTTCGGGGGGCTCTGCCGCAAATACCTTGGCGGGTCTTGCTGCGCTGGGCGCCTCGTGTGCCTTCATCGGCCAGGTCGCCGACGACCAGTTGGGCGAAGTCTTCGCTCACGATGTCCGCGCCGGGGGGATCGCCTTCGCCACTCCGAACCGCGCTGGAGATCCGCCGACGGGGCGTTGCCTGATCTTCGTCACCCCCGATGGGCAGCGGACGATGAACACCTTCCTTGGCGCCTCGCAGTTCCTCCCCCCAGCCGCGCTCGACGAAAATGTGATCGCATCGGCCAAGGTGCTCTACCTCGAAGGCTATCTGTGGGATCCCGAAGAGCCCCGCGCGGCGATGCGGCGGGCGATCGGCGCGGCCCGGCAGGCGGGGCGCAAGGTCGCCTTTACCCTGTCGGACGCCTTCGTGATCGAACGCCACGGCGCGGATTTCCGGGCGATGATCGAGGCCGGAGAGATCGACATTCTGTTCGCCAACCATGTCGAGCTGGCCGCACTGACCGGGCACGACGATTTCCACGACGGGATTGCAAAGCTCCGCGCCAAAGTGCCCGTGCTGGTCGTGACGCGCGGCGCCGATGGTGCCGTTGCCGTGGCCGGGGACGACTGGGCCGAAGTCAACGCCGAGCCGATCGAACGGGTGGTCGATACCACCGGCGCGGGCGACCTGTTCGCCGCCGGGTTCCTGCTTGGCCACGTGCGCGGGCGGGGGCTCGACGATTGCCTCCGCCTTGGCGCGATCTGCGCGGCGGAGATCATCTCGCACTATGGCGCGCGGCCCGAAGCTGATCTCAAGGCGCTGACCGCCCCGATCCTGGGTTCGCCCCAACGGGGATAGCGTTCGATTGGGGTCTGGAAGCGCAGGAAATCGCGCGGCAGGATCCCGGTCAGTCCCTTGAAGTCGCGAATGAAGTGCGACTGGTCGGAATAGCCCGCCTCTTGCGCGACCGTGGTCCAGGACACCTCGGGCTGCAGCTCCTTGAGGTGGACGGCGTGGGCCACCCGGCAGATTCGCGCGTAGTGCTTGGGGTTCTGCCCGGTCAACTGGCGAAAACGGCGCTGGAAATGGCGCATCGACAGCCCGGTCGCCTCGCACAGTTCATTGATGCCGATCTGGCCCTGGGCCTCGCGCAACAACCGTGCGGCGTGAGCCACCGGATCCTCGCCCGATTTGCCTGCGGACAGGCTCGCGATCCAGTCATCGGCCAGTTCGGCCATCGCGCCCCAGTCGGGCGCGTCGTGCAGCGCTTCGTACAGGCCCGGCGGCAGGCCGATCGCCATTACCCGGTCGACGATCGCGCCGGGATCGACCCCGAACAGGCGTCCGGCCGCTGCCGGCTGGAATCGGGCCGAGAAGGTGCGGAACGGCCCGGTGACTTCCATGTCGTAGCGATAGTGACTGAGCGGGCCGAACAGGCCGACTCGCGGCGCGGGCACGCGCTCGCCACTTTCGATGTCGATGATCTGGTGTTCGCCATCGAGGATGATCTGGACAAAACAGTTGGGCCGAACCGGAATGACCCGGCGGACGGGACGTTCCCGCGCATCCAGTTCTGCTCCGAGATAGCCCATCAACCACGGCGCGTGCGCCGGGTCCTGGCTATCGACCAGTATGATCTTCACGCTGCACCCCGAAAGCCCAGTAACGAAATGCGACCATTGTTATTGCCCTGCACCTTGCCCGCACTTTGGTTGCACTGCAACATTTTCCGTGTTGACCGGGCAAATGGGGTGGCGTCGCACCATGCCGCACTGTGCCGGATTGGAGCGCGGCGAAATCAGCCGGTGCGTGGATCGGCACCGGGGACTAGAGTGCGCTCCTGCCATCCGTGGAGGCCGAAATGCGCAAACCGATCCTCGCAATCTTTGCCGTCCTGGCCGCCTCGGCCCTGCCCGCCGGGGCTGCCTCGCCGCAAGCGGACTGGCCGGTGATCGCCAGCGCGCAGGATGGCAATTGTGCGCTCGAGGTGACCGGCAACGGCAAGTTCTTCCTCATCGCCGCGACGGGGCTGGGCGCAGGTGAGGACGCACGCTACCGGATCGAGAATGGCGGCATGAAGCCGATCGACTGGACCGTACGTGCCAGCGATGGAGGCCGCTTCGCCCGCTATTACCTGCCGTTCCATTGGGGCCAGGGCGGCGATCGGATCGCGGGCGGACTGGTCGCGGTTTCGGTCAGTTCAGGCACCTGCTCGCTCAACGCCACCTTTCCCTGGCGGCGCGGCGGGGTGCGGGTGATCGACTAAGCCCTTTCGCGCGCCACTTCACGCCAGCCGATGTCGCGGCGGCAGAAGCCGTCGGGAAAGTCGATCGCGTCGACTGCGGCATAGGCGCGCTCCTGCGCCTGGGCAACGCTGGCGGCGCGCGCGGTGACGTTGAGCACGCGGCCGCCATTGGCGACCAGTTCGCCATCGACGATCGCGGTGCCGGCGTGGAACACCTTGGCCCCGGTCGCCTCGGCGGCGTCGATCCGGCGGATCGCGCCGCCCTTGACCGGGGTGTCGGGATAGCCGTTGGCCGCCATCACCACGGTCAGCGTGGTGTCGTCCGAAAAACGCGGCACCTCGATCGCGCCAAGGCGGTTTTCGGCGCAGGCCAGCAGCAGTTCGCCAAGGTCGGATTCGAGGCGCATGAGCATGACCTGGCACTCGGGGTCGCCGAAGCGGCAATTGTATTCGATCAGTTGCGGCCCGGTGCTGGTCAGCATCAGGCCCAGGAACAGCACACCCGAATAAGGCATCCCTTCGTTGGCGAGGGTCTGCACCGTTGGCACCACGATCCGGCTCAGCGCCTCGGCCTCAAGTTCGGGGGTCAGCACCCGCGCCGGGCTGTAGGCGCCCATGCCACCGGTGTTGGGGCCGGTATCGCCGTCGCCGACGCGCTTGTGATCCTGGGCCGAGGCGAAGGGCACCACGGTGTGCCCGTCGGTCAGGGCGAAGAAGCTCGCCTCTTCGCCCTCGAGGAACTCCTCGACCACGGCTTCGGCCCCGGCGGCGCCAAAGCGGCCGTCGAAGATGTCGCGCACCGCCGCCTCGGCTTCGCTCAGGGTCATGGCGACGGTCACGCCCTTGCCTGCGGCGAGGCCATCGGCCTTGATCACCACCGGCGCGCCGAACCGGGCGATGGCGGCCAGTCCCTCGGCTTCGCTGGTCACCCGTTCGTAGCCGCCGGTCGGAATGCCGGCGCGGGCGCAAAGATCCTTGGTGAAGCCCTTGCTTCCTTCAAGCTGGGCAGCGGCCTGCGAGGGACCGAATACCGCCACGCAGGCGTGCCGCAGCGAATCGGCCAGGCCATCGACCAGCGGCGCTTCGGGGCCGATCACCACCAGCCCGATGCGCTGCGTCTCGCAAAAGGCGATCACCGCCTCGTGATCAGTCACGTCGAGCGCCACCGGCTCGGCGTGTTCGGCAATGCCCGGATTGCCCGGCGCGGTGAACAGTTTCGTGCACAGTCGGGATTGCGCCAGCTTCCACGCCAGCGCATGTTCGCGGCCGCCCGATCCGATCAGCAGGATATTCATGTCGCCGCCATTTCCCGATGAAGATGAACCCGCGGGGCTGGTAGCGAAGGACACGGCCGGGGACAACGCCGCCGCGCTTTCGGTGAGCGAGATTTCTGCCCTGCTCAAGCGCACGGTCGAGGACCGCTTCGGCTTCGTCCGGGTGCGCGGCGAATTGTCGGGGGTAAAGCGTGCCGCTTCGGGCCATCTCTACCTTGCGCTGAAGGACGAGAACGCGCGGCTGGATGGGGTGATGTGGCGCGGCACCGCGCAACGGCTCAACTTCCAGCCCGAGGACGGGCTGGAGGTGGTCGCCACCGGCAAGCTCACCACCTATCCCGGCCGTTCGAACTACCAGATGGTGATCGAGCGGATGGAGGTCGCGGGCGAGGGTGCGCTGCTCGCCCTGCTCGCCAAAACCAAGGCCCGGCTCGAGGCCGAAGGTTTGTTCGCGCCCCAGCGCAAGCGCGCCCTGCCCTATCTTCCCGACGTGATCGGGGTGGTCACCTCGCCAACCGGGGCGGTGATCCGCGACATCCTTCACCGTCTGGCTGATCGCTTCCCAAGCCGGGTGCTGGTCTGGCCGGTGCTGGTCCAGGGCCAGGGCGCGGCGGCGCAGGTCGCCGCGGCAGTGCGCGGCTTTTCCGCCCTGCCGCACATCGGCGCGATTCCGCGGCCCGACCTGGTGATCGTCGCACGCGGCGGCGGCTCGATCGAGGACCTGTGGGCCTTCAACGAGGAGGTCGTGGTCCGCGCCATCGCCGAATCGCAGATCCCGGTGATCAGCGCTGTCGGTCACGAGACCGACACCACCCTGGCCGATTTCGCCGCCGATCGCCGCGCCCCCACCCCGACGGCAGCGGCGGAAATGGCGGTGCCGGTGCGCGCCGATCTGGCCAACCAGCTTGCTGAACTGGCGCTGCGCCAGCGTCGCGCGGTACTGCGTCCGCTGCAACTGGGGCGTGAGCGGCTTGCCGCCCGGGCCGATCGGCTGCCCAAGCTCGATGCGCTGCTCAGCCCGCAGGCACAGAAGCTCGACGATCTGGGCGAACGTTTGCGCCGCAGCCTTGCTGACCGGACCATGCTGGCGCGCGGCGATCTGCAGCGGGTGGCAGGCCGGCTGTCGCTGCCGCTGCTCACCGCCCGGCTCGACCGGGCGCGCGACCGGCTCGAAGCAAGCGGACGGTTCCTCCACTCGCTTGATCCTGATCGGGTGCTGCAGCGCGGCTATGTCCGGGTCAGTGCCGCCGATGGCCGCACCCTGGTCAGCCGCGAGGCCGCCGCTGCCGAGGCGCGGCTCGACCTCCACTTCCGCGACGGCGTCCTGGCCGTCGCGACCGGCGAGGCACCGCCGCCTCCCCGACCCAGATCACCGCCGCGCCCACCCTCGCCCGAACAGGGTAAATTGCTCTGACAGCAATGCTGGGCTAGAATGGCGCCATGTTGATGTCAGCTTCCGACCGCGCCGCGACCCTGTTCTACCAGCCCAACGGATTCCGGGTGCTCAATCCGGGCACGTTCGTGACCTGCGCCGTCAGCGGCGAGGCGATCCCGCTCGAGGCGCTGCGCTACTGGAGCGTTGATCGACAGGAGGCCTACGCCAGCCCGGCCCTCGCCAGTGAGCGGCTGCTGGGGGCGAAGTGATCCGCAAGGTCCTGCTGGTTGCCGGGGTGGCCGTGCTGGCCGCCGGGCTCGGCCATGCCAGCGGCCTCACCGCCCGCGCCGCCGAGGCGCTGGGGATCAGCGCAAAGCCCGATTTCGCGCTCAAGGGCGAACTGACCCAGGGCGGCTGGGCGCGGGGCGTGGCGCCCACCGGCACTGCCGCACTCTCGCTTAACGGCAAGCCGGTCGGCGTGGCCCCGGACGGACGCTTCCTGATCGCCTTCGATCGCGATGCCGGCGCTTCGGCGCAGCTTGTGGCGCGCTTTGCCGACGGGCGCAGCGTGACGCAGGCATTGCCGATCTCGGCGCGGGCGTGGCAGCTCGAGCATATCCCGCTCGGCCCGCGTCCCGGCACCCCGCCGAGCGAGGAATATGCCCGACTTCGCGCCGGAGAGCTGGCCTTGATCAACGCCGCCCGCGCGGTCGACCATGACAGTCCGGGCTGGCGGCAGAAATTCATCTGGCCGGTCCACGGGCGCCTCTCGGGCCGGTTCGGCTCGCAGCGGATCTACAACGGCACCCCGGGCAGCTACCATTCGGGGATGGATATCGCCACCGGGGCGAGCGGAACCCCCTTCGTCGCCCCGGCTGACGGAGTGGTGATCCTCGCCGCCGAAAGTCCCTTCTCGCTGGAGGGGCGGCTGCTGATGATCGATCACGGCATGGGTCTCAACTCGGCCTTCCTCCATTGCTCCAAGCTGGCGGTAAAGGTCGGCGACGTGGTCCACCAGGGCCAGTACATCGGCAACATCGGCGCGACCGGGCGGGCGACCGGCCCCCACCTGCACTGGTCGATCAAATGGCGCGATTCGCGGCTTGATCCGCTGCTTTTCACCGGGCCAATGCCCTGAACGACCGGCGACGTCCCGTCATAGGGCGACGACAGGACATCCGGCGCACGCGTGATGTTCTCGCGAAGCCAAACCGGTCACAAAGGAAACTATTATGCGGCCTCCTCGCCACACCATGAAATAATATTGTGCAAACGCTTTGAAACCGACGAGAATCCGGGCGGCCTCCTAAACGATAGGTGTGGCAGATTTGCTACAACCGGGTTCGATTATGCCCGCCACCATGCCAATCTCTTTGCCCCTGGCGGGACGATCAGCCATTTACCGCCATCGCTTTTTGTAGCTGACGTGTGCTCCGCCAAGGGTCCGTGGGGCATGAGGAACCGGCACTCGGCTGCATGCAAGAAGCCCATGGGGGCAGCCCTAATTCCGGGGGGGCACCCAGAAAAAAGGGACTGGAACGTGAAGAAAACCACTCTTACCGCTCTGAAGGTTGGTGCCGCGCCGCTGGTGCTTGGCATGGCCTTCATCAGCAGCACGGCCTATGCGCAGGACAACGCCAAGGTCGATTGCAGCGCCACGCCGAACGATCCGACCTGCGCCGAAACCGGCCAGATCGTCGTTACCGGCTCGATCCTGCGCCGCACCAGCACCGAAACCGCTTCGCCGGTCACCATTATCTCGGCGCAGACGCTTGAGGAACGCGGCATCAACACCGCGGCCGAAGCCGTGCAGCGCCTGTCGGCCAACAACGGCTCGACGATCCAGCAGGGCTGGAACACCGGTTTCAACTTCGCCTCGGGCGCCAACGCTCCGGCGCTGCGCGGCCTGACCGTGCAGTCGACGCTGTCGATCGCCGATGGCCTGCGCCTTGCGCCCTATCCGCTCGCGGACGACGGCCAGCGCAACTTCGTTGACCTCAACACGATCCCCGATGCGATCATCGAACGTATCGACGTGCTGCGCGACGGCGCCTCGTCGACCTACGGCGCCGACGCGATCGCGGGCGTGATCAACGTGATCACCAAGAAGCAGGTCCAGGGCCTGCACCTCAACGGCTCGGCCGGTATCTCGCAGCGCGGCGATGGCGGCGAACAGCGCATCGACGCGACCTGGGGCTATGGCGATCTCAACGATCAGGGGTTCAACTTCTA
>JAFEEP010000363.1 GCA_018241045.1 Pseudomonadota bacterium
ACGGTTTCACCAAGGTAGCTCTCGGCGGTTTCCTTCATCTTCTGAAGGATGAACGCACTGATCTGGCTGGGCGAATAGTCTTCACCGCCGGCCTGAACCCAGGCGTCGCCGTTCTTGCCCTTGACGATGGTATAGGGAACGAGTTCCATGTCCTTCTTGGTCATGGGATCGTCAAAGCGGCGGCCGATCAGGCGCTTCACCGCAAAAATCGTGTTGTCCGGGTTGGTAACCGCCTGGCGCTTGGCCGGCTGGCCGATCAGACGCTCACCATCCTTGGTGAAGGCGACGATCGAAGGCGTGGTGCGCGCGCCTTCCG
Source organism: Pseudomonadota bacterium (assembly GCA_018241045.1). Lineage (GTDB taxonomy): Bacteria > Pseudomonadota > Alphaproteobacteria > Sphingomonadales > Sphingomonadaceae > Novosphingobium. The sequence goes on from JAFEEP010000363.1 coordinate 317, forward strand.
CGTTTTCGATCACCTTCGGCTTGCCGCCGTCCATAACGGCGACGCAGCTGTTGGTGGTGCCGAGGTCGATACCGATAACTTTAGCCATGAAACCCCATCCTTGGTAATGTTGCGTGACGCCGCATCCTTCGCTTCCCGAATCCGGCAAAGCGCTTGGGCGGCTCCTTATTGGCGCCGATATAGGTGTGGTTTTGCTTGGCACAAGGGCCGCAGCCGATTAGCGAAACGCCTGTCCCGCAATGACGCTGGAAGGAAAGTCCGACCGTGCCCCTGATCCGTCCCGCCGCCGCTTCGCTGACCCTTGCCCTGGCGCTTTTCGCGCTGTCCGGTTGCAAGCAGGAGGCCCCCAAAACAGAAGCCAAGGCCCGCGCGAGCGCCAGTGCGACGCCATCGACCTTCAAGGCCGATGTCAGTGGTGGGCGGCTGATCCTTCCCGCGGTCAAGGGCAACCCCGGCGCGGCCTATTTCACGGTCAGGAATGAAACCACCGGCACCATGGCGATTACCGCAATCGCGGTCGATGGCGCGGGCAAGGCCGAAATGCACCAGACCATGGGCGGCGAGATGACCCCGGTGGACCGGATCGACATCGCCCCCGGCACCGCGGTCACCTTCGAACCGGGCAAGCTTCACGTCATGCTGTTCGACCTTGCCGCCGACAAGCTCAAGCCCGCCGCCGCCGCCACCATGACGCTGACCTTCGCCAATGGCGACAAGCTCTCCGCCCCGCTCGAGATCGAGGCGATGGGCGCCGGAGCGGCACACGACATGGGGGATATGCACTGATCGAGCCGGGCCATGCCTGCCCGGTCGGCGGGGAACGACCGCTGACCGCGGGCGAGGTCGCGCTGGTCCGCTCGATATTCGGCAGCGCGGTCGATTGTGCGAAGGTGACGATCCGGCGGCGGCGCTGGTTCGCGCTGCAACCGCGCGGGGTGACCATGGCGCCAATGGGGCATCTCTATTTTCACCCCCTTGCCGAGAGCTATTGCGACGATTTCGCCCTCGCCTCGCTGCACCTGCAAGGTCACTTCATCCACGAGATGACTCACGTCTGGCAGACCCAGACCCGCGGGCGTTGGTTCCTCCCGCTACGCCGCCCCTTCTCGCGCCGTTACGACTACGCACTGCGACCGGGGGTGCCGCTGCACAAATACGGGATCGAGCAACAGGCCGAGATCGTCCGCCACGCGTTTCTGTTGCGCAATGGCTGGCAGGTTGCGGGAGTGGCGCACGCGCGGGCTTATGATTTGCTGGTGAACTTTCCGGGAGTCAGCGCATAGTCAAACGACGTTAAGAGTTTCGAAGCCCTCATTGATCAAGAACAGTACCATGAATATGCCTTCGAAAATTCTGATGTCGCCCGAGCAAATGTCTCGAACTGAATTGTTGGCGGCTTTCCATTCGGAACGCAGTCGTTGCCTAGACGCCTTCGCTTCGGTTGAGGAGTGCGTTGTAGCGCTTCTTGACATACTTGGGCTGCCGAGCGGCGGCGAACCATTTGGCCACAAACTGAAAGCGCTTCGGCAAGCCAAGGCATCGCCAAAATTCTCAAAGGCGCGACTTGAGAAACTCGGGATCCTCATTCCTAGCTGCGTGGAACTCAACCAGCTTCGCAATGACATTGTTCATTCACGCCTTCAGTTGGCGGAAGTTTCCGGCGAATTTCGCGCGTGCTTCACTAACACCAAGGAGTGTCTCGTAGGTGGTCAATCGGCCCGTTTGTTCACACTCGATGGGTTGGCGAGATTATCGCAAAACTTCACCCGACTCGCTGTCGAACTGAAGCAGGTATTGATCAATCCGGCTTCTTTGCCACAGCCACCATCGCCGGGCGCAGCAGGCGATCCTTGATCATGTAACCCGGCTGCAATTCCTGCAGCACGGTGCCCGGCTCGGCATCGGCTGAGGGCACTTCAAGCATGGCCTGGTGCTGGTTGGGGTCGAGCGGCAGGCCCTTCGCCGCGATGCGGCTGATGCCGTGTATCCCGAAGACCTTGTCGATCTCGCGCGAGGTCGCCTCGATCCCGGCGATCAGGTTCTTGAGCTTGTCATCCTCGCGCAGATCGGCGGGAATGGCGTCAAGCGCGCGGGCAAGGTTATCCGACACCGACAGGATGTCGCGGGCAAAGCCGGTCGCGGCATAGGAGCGCGCATCGGAAATGTCCTTTTCGAGACGGCGGCGCACGTTCTGGGTTTCGGCCTTGGCGTAAAGCACTTCCTGCCGCGCCGCTTCAAGGTCGTCGCGCAGCCGGTCGAGCGCCTCGCCCAGCTTGTCGGTTTCCTTTTCCAGCAGTTCGTCGGGAACCCCGGCCAATTCGGCTTCGACCGCCGGGTCGACCTGCGGCTTCTTGTCTTCGCTCATCGTTTGAAAAACCTGTTATCCGATCAATTTGCCCAAGGATTGGGCTGTGAAATCCACCATGGGGACGACGCGCGCATAATTCAACCGAGTCGGGCCGATAACCCCCACCACGCCGACCACCCGGCCATCGTGATCGCGATAGGGCGAGGCGATCACCGATGAGCCGGAAAGCGCGAACAACCGGTTCTCCGCACCGATGAAAATCCGCGTCGCATCGGCCTCGCGCGCCGAATCGAGCAGTTCGGCCACCGACTGCTTGTTCTCAAGATCATCAAGCAGCAGCCGCACCCGCTCCAGGTCGCCCAGCGCGCTCTCATCGAGCAGGTTGGCCTGGCCGCGCACGATCAGCACGGGGCGGCGCAGGGCATCCTCGCTCCACACGGCAAGACCACGCTCGACCAGATCGCGGCTCGCCGCATCGAGCGCGCTGCGGCCCGAGGTGATCTCGGCCCGGATCGCCATGATCGCCTCGGGCAGGGTCCGGCCGCCCAGATGCGACGAGATATAGTTCGACGCCTGTTCAAGCACGCTGGAAGCCAGCCCCGGCAGCACCGCAATCACGCGGTTCTCCACACTGCCATCCGCCCCGACGAGGATCGCCAGCGCCTGCCCTGCCGACAGCGGCACCAGTTGCAATTGCGCCAGACGCGGTTCGCGGCGCGGAACCATGACCACGCCAGCGGCGGCGGACAGCTCTGACAGCAGCGCGCTGGTCGCAGTCAGCGCCGCCTCGATCGGACCGGGCTGGGCCAGACGGCTCTCGATCGCGGCGCGCTCCTGCGCGGTCGGCTCGGCCACCTGCATCATCCCGTCGACGAACAACCGCAGCCCGACCTCGGTCGGCATCCGCCCCGCGCTGGTGTGCGGCGCGGCGAGCAGGCCCAGCACTTCAAGCTCGTGCAGCACCGAGCGAATCGAGGCGGGCGAGAGGTTGAGCCCCCCTGCCCCGGCCAATGTCTTTGATCCCACCGGCTGCCCCGACGAGAGATAACCTTCGACGACCAGACGGAAGATTTCCCGGGCGCGGGTGTTGAGTTCGGTGATCGGAAGGCCGGACATTCCATCCAATTTAGGCGGTGGGCTTGCAGGCTCAAGCCCAATGCGCCTAACGCGGCGGAAACTTTCAAAGGAAACCCCATGCGACCTTCCGGCCGCGCGCCCGACGAGATGCGCGCTATCAGCTTTGAACCGCACTACACCAGGCACGCCGAGGGATCGGTGCTGGTCAGCTTCGGCCACACCAAGGTGATCTGCACCGCCTCGGTTGAAGAACGCCTGCCGCCGTGGCTGCGCGGCAAGGGCGAAGGCTGGGTGACGGCGGAATATTCGATGCTGCCCCGCGCCACGCATACCCGCGGCAGCCGCGAGGCGGCCAAGGGCAAGCAGAGCGGGCGTACCCAGGAAATCCAGCGGCTGATCGGCCGGTCCCTGCGCGCGGTGACCGATCTCAAGAAGCTGGGCGAACGCCAGATCACGCTCGATTGCGACGTGATCCAGGCCGACGGCGGCACCCGGACCGCGGCGATCTCTGGCGCGTGGCTCGCGCTGCGCATCGCGGTCGACAAGCTGATGGCACAGGGCCTGATCGCCGAGGATCCGCTGCCCCGCAAGGTCGCGGCGGTAAGCTGCGGAATCTTCAAGGGTGCGCCGGTGCTCGACCTCGACTATGATGAGGATTCCGCCGCCGATGCCGATGCCAACTTCGTCCTGATCGAAGGCGGCCAGATCGCCGAGGTCCAGGCCACCGCCGAGGGTGCGACCTATGACGAGGAAGGCCTGCTGCGCCTGCTGCGCCTCGCCCGGATCGGCTGCGATCGGATCTTCGCGACACAAGGCGAAGCTGCAAAGAAGTGACCCGCAAGCTCGGCTCCGAAACGCTGGTCATCGCCACGCACAATGCGGGCAAACTGCGCGAGATTTCCGCGCTGCTTGCCCCCTATGGGCTGAACTGCATCTCGGCGGGATCGCTGGGTCTGCCCGAGCCTGCCGAGACAGGCAAGACCTTCACCGACAACGCGCTGATCAAGGCGCGGGCGGCAGCGGAGCAATCGGGCCTGCCCGCGCTGGCCGACGATTCGGGGCTCTGCGTCGATGCGCTGGATGGGCGCCCTGGGGTCTACACCGCCGATTGGGCCGAGCGGCAGTGGTTCGAAGGTGCTGCGGGGCGCGACTGGTATATGGCGATGGGCAAGGTCGAAGGGCTGCTGTGCGAACGCGGCGATGATGTCGATCGCGGCGCGCACTTCGCGTGCGTTCTGGCGATCGCCTGGCCCGATGGCGAAAGCGCGGTCTTTGAGGGCAAGGCCCACGGCACGTTGACCTGGCCGCCGCGCGGAACCCTGGGCTTCGGCTATGATCCGGTCTTCGTGCCGCAGAGCCGCGACCAGACCTTCGCCGAGATCGACCCGGCGGAAAAGCACCGCATCAGCCACCGTGCCGCCGCCTTCGCCAAGCTGGTCGCAGCGCAATTCGGCGGCTAAGGCAGGCGGCATGGCCCGCGCGCTCTACATTCACTGGCCGTTCTGCCTGGCAAAATGCCCCTATTGCGACTTCAACAGCCATGTCCGCGATTCGGTGGATCATGCGCGGTGGGAATCCGCACTTTTGGCCGATATGCGGCATGAGGCGGAGATTGCGGGGAGTGAACCGCTCGGCAGTGTGTTCTTCGGTGGGGGCACACCCTCGCTGATGCCCCCGGCCTTGGTTGCGCGCCTGCTGGCAGAGGCAGAACGGCTGTGGGGCTTTGCCGAAGGGATAGAAATCACGCTGGAGGGTAACCCCTCCTCGGTCGAGGCGGCGAACTATGCCGACCTGCGCGCAGCCGGGATCAACCGCGCCTCGCTCGGGCTCCAGGCGCTCGACGATCAGACCCTGCGTTTCCTCGGCCGGTTGCACGGTGCCGAGGAAGGCTTGAGGGCGCTGGCGGTAGCGCAGCAGCATTTCGAGCGGGTATCGTTCGACCTGATCTATGCCCGCCCCGGCCAGACGCCCGCGCAATGGCGCGCCGAGTTGGACCGTGCGCTGGGTTTCCGCACGGGGCATCTCTCGCTTTACCAGCTCACCATCGAACCGGGGACGCGTTTTGCCACGATGGTCCGCCAGCACGCCTTTGCCCCACTTGACGACGATGCCGCCGCCGACCTGTTTGCGCTGACCCAGGACATGACCGCCCGCGCCGGCCTGCCGCGTTACGAGGTGAGCAACCATGCCCGCCCGGGTGAGGAAAGCCGCCATAACCTCGCCTACTGGCGCTATCACGACTACCTGGGGATCGGTCCCGGCGCGCATGGGCGGCGCGGTGGTCAGGCCACGGTGCGGCACAGGAAGCCGGAAAACTGGCTCGAAGCCGTGGCGGCGCAGGGGCACGGGATTGCCGAGGATCGCGCACTGGGCCTGACCGAACAGGCGAGCGAGGCGCTGCTGATGGGATTGCGGCTGAACGAAGGGGTCGATCTGGCGGCGCTGGTCGCGCGCCTCGACCTGCCGGTTTCAGCCTTGTGCGATCGGGTCAAACTGGACTTCTACACGGGTCAGGGCCTGTGCTGGCAGGACGGGACGCGGATCGGGGTGACCGATCAGGGCATACCCTTGCTCGACGGCTTGTTGGGCGAACTGGTCCCGGCGGACCTGCTCGCTGCATGACCCGCGCCGACCTGCTGGGGGCCTGGCACGATAACCTGGCGCTGGAACGGCGACGCAGCCCGCATACGGTGCGCGCCTACGTCGCAACAGCGGCGCGGCTGCTCGACGCATTGGGCGAGACGGATTGGCCCACCCTCGCCCGGATCGAGGCGCAGGGGCTGCGCGCCCAGCTTGCCCGCCGCCGCGCCGAGGGGCTGTCCAACGCCTCAGCAGCCCGCGAACTGTCAGCGCTCAAGGCATTTGTCGCTTTTGCTCGCGCACAAGCTGGAATGACGAATGCCGCCCCGCCGCGAATGCGCGGACCGCGGGTGAAGAAGGGCCTGCCTCGCCCGGTCACGCCGGACGACGCGGTCAACCTCGCCGCGACGGTGGCCGAAGATGCTGCGGAGGAGTGGATCGGTGCGCGCGACCGGGCGGTTCTGCTGCTGCTCTATGGCGCGGGGATGCGCATTGCCGAGGCTTTGTCGTTAACCGGTGGCGCACTGCCGCTTGGCGAGGTGCTGACCGTAACCGGCAAGGGCAGCAAGCAGCGCGTCGTGCCGATCCTGCCGCTGGTTCGCGATGCGGTGGTCGACTACGCCGCCAGGTGCCCGTGGCCGCTCGACAAGGCAGGGCCGCTGTTTCGCGGGGCGAAGGGTGGACCGCTGTCGCAAGGCGTGGTGCAGAAGGCGATGGCCCGGGCGCGGATCGCGCTTGGCCTGCCGCCCACAGCGACGCCCCACGCGCTGCGCCATTCCTTCGCAACGCACCTGCTTGGCGCTGGGGCGGACCTGCGCAGCCTGCAGGAACTGCTCGGCCATGCCAGCCTGGGATCAACGCAAATCTACACCAAGGTCGATGCGGCAGTGCTGCTCGACGTCTACCGTAATGCCCATCCCCGCGAGCAGTGAAGCTCAATCGTCGTTCCACCTCGCCACCCGCCACAGCCAGGCCAGAACCATCACCCCGACCATCCCCGCGATGACCGGGCCGATCACGTGGTCAACGGTCTCGACGTAGTCGGCCAACCAGTGTCCGCCGACAATCAGCAATGCGTTCCAAACCGCCGCCCCGGCAAAGGTGAAGGCAAGGAACTTGCCGTGCTTCATGTGCGCCAGCCCTGCCGGAAGCGAGATCATCGTGCGCAGGAAGGGCGAAAACCGCAGCGCGAAGACCACCCATTGTCCGTGCCGCTGGAAGAACCCGGTCGCCGCCTCGACATCGCTCCACTTCAGCGTGAGCCAGCGTCCCCAGCGGTGAACCAGCGGTTCAAGGCGGCGATAACCCAGCCTTTCACCGATCAGGAACCACACGTAATTGCCCAGGGTCGATCCGATCGTCCCTGCGATCAGGAGGGGCCAGAAAGTCATCGTTCCGCGCGCCACGGCGACCCCGCCCAGCCCCATGATCAGTTCGCTGGGGATCGGCGGAAAGACGTTCTCGATGAACATCAGCGCGGCAATACCCCAGTATCCGCCCTGCTCTATGAGCCTGATCATCCAGTCGTCCATGCGCGGCTAGATGGCTGCTGTTGCGGCAAAGCACCAGTGCGGAAATGATTGTGCGACCCTCTTGGCGAAGAATCGTTTCATCGATATAAAAGCACGGTTCGTCGCAGTCGTGACCGGCGATAGTGTCCGGTGGCTGCTCGCATAGCGGACGAACGCATGAGGGCTTTTCAGCCATGTTCCAGATATTGCAGGACAATCGCGCCGTGGTGCTCGGCGCGGTGGCGATCGGTGCGGCCGGGCTTGTCGCCAGCGGCTATTTGCTCGGCGACGGGTTGCGCCGGGCCAAGGCGGCAGAGCGCGAGGTGACCGTGCGCGGTGTTTCCGAACGCGACGTCACCGCCAACCTTGCCACCTGGTCGATCCAGTTCTCCAACACCGCCACCGACTTCGGATCGGCAGAACGCTCGGTCGGCCAGCAAGCCGAGGCAGTGCGCGCCTTCCTCGCCAAGGCGGGGATAAAGACCAGTGACGTGACCGATACCGGCGTCTCGTTGTCACGCGAGGCGCCTGACTACAGCAACAACCGTCCCGAACGCTTCACCGTGTCGCGCACAATCCAGGTCCGCACCGGCGATGTGATGCGCGCCCGCACCGCCTATGCCCAGCAGGCCGACCTGCTCCGCGCCGGGGTGGAGATGTCGAGCAATTCGATCAGCTATTCGTTCACCGGGCTCAACGCGCTCAAGCCGCAGATGATTGCCGAGGCCAACAAGAATGCGCGAGTGAGTGCCGAGCAGTTCGCCAAGGACAGCGGTGCTGACGTCGGCAAGATGAAGAGCGCCAGCCAGGGCTATTTCTCGGTCGGCGCGCGCGACGGTGAGGATTGCGACGATTGCGGGTCAGGTGGTGGCAGCACGCCGTTCCAGAAGGTCCGGGTGGTGACGACGATTTCCTACGATCTGGGTTAGGCCCGCTCCCAGCTTCGCTAGCCGCTATGCGGCAAGCTGCGCTACCTCTCCCCTGAAGGGGAGAGGGGGAACGTTATCCCATCATCGCGCTGTGCCGACGCTCGATCGCATCCCAGATCAGCGCCGGAGTGTCGGTGCCGTTGAAGCGGTCGATCGCCTGGATGCCGGTGGGCGAGGTGACGTTGATTTCGGTCAGCCACTTGCCGCCGATCACGTCAATCCCGACGAAGACCAGACCGCGTTCCTTGAGCGCGGGGCCAAGCGCCGCGCAGATCTCCTCCTCGCGGGCGTTGAGCGTGGTCGGTTCGGCATAGCCCCCGGCCGCAAGGTTGGAGCGGAATTCGCCCGCACCGGGGCGGCGGTTGATCGCTCCGGCCACGTCGCCGTCGACCAGCACGATCCGCTTGTCGCCCTCGCTGATCTCGGGAAGAAAGGGCTGGAACATATGCGGCTCCACCCAGGCATTGTCGAACAGTTCGATCAGCGCGCCAAGATTGCTGCCGTCCGCCGGAATGCGCACCACTGCCTTGCCGCCGTTGCCATGTAGCGGCTTCATCACCAGATCGCCGGGGTAGCGGGCGTGGAAGGCACGCACGTCCTCGATCCGCCGTGCGATCAGCGTTGGCGGCATGAACCGTGCGAAATCGAGCACGAAGACCTTTTCCGGCGCGTTGCGCACGCTGGCGGGATCGTTGACCACGAGGGTCTCGCCATCGAGCCGCTCGAGCAGGTGAGTGGCGGTGATGTAGCTGAGGTCAAACGGTGGATCCTGCCGCATCAGCACCACGTCGATGTCGGCGGCCAGGTCGATCTGGCGGTGTTCACCGCGGGTGAAATGGTCGCCCTCTACGCGCTGGACGGTGACCGGCGCGGCCCAGGCGGTCAGCCGCCCGCAGTCATAGGCCAGCGTCTTGACGTCATAGTGAAAAACCGTGTGCTGGCGCGCCTGAGCGGCGAGCATCAGGGCAAAGCTGGAGTCTCCGGCAAGGTTGACGGTTTCCAAGGGATCCATCTGGACCGCGACGCGCAGTGGCATGGGGCAGGTAACTCCGGTTCAGGCCAGGGTGGCGTTGACGATGTGGCGCGGCCAGCGCCCCGGTGCAAGCAGCAGGACGTCGACCCGCAGGTCTTCGCCGTTGCGGGCGAAGCGCGGGGCCACGGCAGTGGCGGCTTCGACCACGCGGCGCAGGCGCCACGGATCGATCGCCTGATCGGCCTGTTCGGCGCTCGCCCGCCACTTGACCTCGACAAAGGCGATCGTTTTGCCTCGCTTGGCAATCAGATCGATTTCGCCGCGCGGCGTCTTGATCCGGCGAGCGACGATCCGCCAACCCTTGAGCCGCAGGAACCACGCCGCCAGCCATTCGCCGCGCCGCCCCCGTGCCTCGCGTTCGGCGCGTGTGGTCATTTCAAATCGAGAGCCCGGGCATAAAGCGCCTTGCGATCGAGCCCGGTCAAGCGGGCGACCTCGGCAGCAGCCTGCGAGGGCTTGTGATGGACCAGCGCCTCGCGCAACAGCGTGTCGGCATCGACCTCGCTCGGCGAAGCGGCGAGCGGTGGGGCGATCACCAGCACGATTTCCCCCTTGGGCGGATGCGCCGCGTAGTGCGCGATCAGTTCGGCGACAGCGCCGGTGCGGCATTCCTCGAACTTCTTGGTCAACTCGCGCGCTACTGCCACTTCGCGCCCCGGCAGCACATCGCCAATCGCCGCAAGTGCGTCAGCGAGCCGCGGCGCGGTTTCATAGAATAGCAGCGTCGCAGGGACCGCCACCAGCTCTTCCAGCACCTCGCGGCGAGCCTTGGCCTTGTTGGGCAGGAACCCGGCAAAGAGGAACCGGTCACTCGGCAAGCCGGACAGCGTCAAGGCAACGATCGCCGCGCTTGCGCCGGGCAGGCTGGTCACGGCGATGCCGCGGGCCTTCGCCTCGCGCACAAGCTTGAACCCCGGATCGGAGATCAGCGGCGTTCCCGCATCGCTGACCAGCGCGACTGGCTGCTGCGCGGCCAGAGCAAGCACTCCGTCGCGGGCGTTGTCGCTGGCGTGATCGTCATAACGGATCATCCGCGCCTTGATTCCAAGGTGATGCAGCAGCTTGCCCGTGACGCGGGTATCTTCGCAGGCTATCGCAGCCACGCCACGGAGTATCTCTGCCCCCCGCGGCGTCATGTCGCCCAGATTGCCAATCGGGGTTGCGACAATATACAGACCGGGTGAGAGCGGCGCGTCCATGACAGTGCCCAATGGACTGCGCGGAGGAGAGCTACAAGCCATGTTCGAAGGTCGTATCGACAGGCGGCGGATTGTCGTCCTTACCACCGCATTGCTGCTGGCAGGGTGCAAGGTGATCCCCGAGGGGCCCAGGCCAACGCCCCCGCCGCCGCCCAGCGACAACCTGCCCGCCGACCTGCAACGCCACCGCATCGCCCTGCTCGTGCCGCTGAGCGGCGATAATGCCGGGATCGGCCAGTCGATCGCCAATGCGACGACGATGGCGCTGCTCGATACCAACGCCAAGACCATTCGCATCACCACCTACGACACCGCCGGGGGGGCGGCCGGAGCTGCGCGCAAGGCAATTGGGGATGGCGCAAAGCTGATCCTCGGCCCGGTCCAGTCGGACGAGGTCGACGACGTGGCCCCGGTGGCGCGCGCCGCACACATTCCGCTGATCTCTTACAGCAGCGATGAAAGCAGCGGCGCGCGCGACGTGTTCCAGATGGGCACCTCGCCCTACAATTCGATCAACCGCACCGTGCGCTATGCCCGCGGGCGTGGCGCCCTGCGCTATGGCCTGCTCGCCCCCAACGGCGACTATGGTAGCCGCGCCTCGGCGGCGTTCAACGCTGCGGTCAAGGCCAGCGGAGGAACGGTGGTCGCAAGTTCGACCTATGACCGCTCCAATACCTCAGTGGTCAGCGCGGCCCAGCGCCTGCGCGGGCGCGGATCGTTCGACGCGATCCTGATCGCCGATGGCGCGCGCTTTGCCGTTCTGGCCGCGCCCAACCTCAAGTCCTCGGCTGCCGCCTCGCCGCGCCTGCTCGGTACCGAACTGTGGAGCGGGGAAAGTGCGATCGCCAAGACGCCGTCGTTGCGCGGTGCCCTGTTCTCGGCCGTGCCCGACAACCGCTTCCGCCAGTTCGCCGACAGCTACAAGGCGCGCTTTGGCTCGGCACCCTATCGCATGGCCACGCTTGGTTATGACAGTGTGCTGCTGGCGGTGCGGATCGCACGCGAATGGAAGGTGGGCACGCCCTTCCCCGCCGCACGGCTGACCGAGCGCGACGGGTTCCTCGGGCTTGACGGGCCGTTCCGGTTCAACGCCGATGGCACGATCGAACGTGCGCTCGAAGTGCGCGAGGCGCGCGGTGGAGCTGTCACCGTGGTCAGCGCGGCACCCGCCCGCTTTGCCGACTGACGATAACCCACCCGCCCCGCTTGCGCGGCGGAATCGCGCCGTTCTATAGTCGTGGCCATGTCCGAAGACCTGTTTGACAAGCTGCCCGCGAGCAGCGGTGATTCCTACGACGGCTCCGCGATCGAGGTGCTTGAGGGGCTGGAGCCGGTGCGCCGTCGCCCCGGTATGTATATCGGCGGGGCGGACGAACGCGCCCTGCACCATCTCGCCGCCGAAGTGCTCGACAACGCGATGGACGAGGCGGTGGCTGGCCACGCCAACCGGATTGAGGTGACGCTGGAGGAACTGGCGGGAACGCCGGGGCGCCTGACGATCACTGACAACGGCCGCGGCATCCCGGTCGACGAGCACCCCAAATATCCCGGCAAGTCCGCGCTGGAGGTAATCCTTTCCACGCTCCATTCGGGTGGCAAGTTCTCGGGCAAGGCCTATGCGACCAGCGGCGGCTTGCACGGCGTCGGGATCAGCGTGGTCAACGCGCTCTCCACCCTCACCCGGATCGAGGTTGCCCGCAACAAGGAGCTTTACGCGCAGGAGTTTTCGCGCGGCGAGACGCAGGGACCGTTGCAGCATCTTGGCGGCACCCCCAACCGGCGCGGCACCAGCGTGTCCTTCGTTCCTGATATCGAAATCTTCGGCGCGGACGCGAAGTTCAAGCCGGCGCGGCTGTTCAAGCTGGTCCGCTCCAAGGCTTACCTTTTTGCCGGCGTGGAAATCCGCTGGAAATGCTCCCCCAGCCTTGCCAGCGACGAAGTTCCGGCAGAGGCGGTGTTCCAGTTCCCGGGCGGGCTTGCCGATCATCTCAAGGAACAGATTGGCACGCGCGAATGCGTTACGTCACAGTTCTTTTCAGGCTCGCAGGATTTCCCAGGTGAGGAACAGGGCCGCGTCGAATGGGCGATCGCCTGGCCGTTGTGGTCAGACGGGGCTTACAGCTTCTATTGCAACACCATTCCCACCCCCGATGGCGGCACGCATGAACAGGGGCTGCGCGCGGCTCTGACCAAGGGCATCCGCGCGTTCGGCGATCTGGTCGGCCAAAAGAAGGCCAAGGACATCGCCCCCGAAGATGTCATCACCTTCAGCGAGGTGATGCTCTCGGTATTCATCCGCGACCCCCAGTTCCAGAGCCAGACCAAGGACCGCCTGACCAGCCCGGAAGCGGCGCGCCTGGTCGAGAACGCAGTGCGCGACCACTTCGATCATTTCCTGGCTGACAACATGGAGCGCGGCAAGGCGCTGCTCGGCCACGTGATGGAGCGCATGGACGAGCGTCTGCGCCGCAAGGCCGAGCGCGAGGTCAAGCGCAAGACCGCGACCAATGCCCGCAAGCTGCGCCTGCCCGGCAAGCTGACCGATTGTTCGGGCGAAGGCGACGCCGAAACCGAACTGTTCATCGTCGAAGGGGATTCGGCCGGCGGCAGCGCCAAGCAGGCGCGTGACCGCAAGACCCAGGCAATTCTCCCGATCCGCGGCAAGATCCTCAACGTCGCCAGCGCGACGGCGGACAAGATCCGCGCCAACAGTGAAATCGCCGACCTGGGCCTGGCGCTCGGCTGCGGGATGCGCAAGGACTGCAATCCGGACAACCTGCGCTATGACCGCATCGTCATCATGACCGATGCCGACGTTGACGGGGCGCACATCGCCACGTTGCTGATGACCTTCTTCTTCCAGGAAATGCCGGAGGTGGTCCGGCGCGGGCACCTCTACCTTGCTCAGCCGCCACTCTACCGGCTGACCGCTGGCAAGGAGAGCGCCTATGCCCGCGACGACGCGCACCGCGCCGAGCTGGAGGCAACTGTATTCAAGGGCAAGAAGGTGGAGGTTGGCCGGTTCAAGGGCCTGGGTGAGATGAACCCGCAGCAATTGCGCGAGACCACCATGGCCCCGGCCAGCCGCAGCCTGATCCGCATCACCCTGCCCCCCGAATACGAAGGCCGTGCGGCGGTGAAGGATCTGGTCGATAAACTGATGGGCCGCGATCCCGCACAGCGTTTCATGTTCATCCAGAACCGCGCGGGCGAGATCGATCCCGAGCTTATCGATGCCTGATCAACGCTGAATTTCATCGGCAGCGAATATCCGCATTTCGGCCGCGCCGTCGCCCAGCGCGCTCAGTGCTTTGACGAAACGGCCCGACTCCTGCACGGCGAAGTGAATCCTTACCGCATCCATGTCAGTCCATTGTTCGATGAACACGATGCGGTTGAGGTCTTCGCCGTCGGTCAGGCAATTGTGGGCGACGCAACCCGGTTCCGTGCGTGAACGTCGGGAGTGCTCGATGCCCAGTTCCAACGCCTTCGCCAGGTTTTCGGATCGAACGGTCATGCTGCCGGTGATGATGATCATGGGGCAAGCCTATCACGCATCCCGTTCATTGCCCCGACAGAAATCCGTGATACTTCGTTACACGTAGCTGGAGGGGTTCACCATGCCGCGTTTTTCGTTCGTCGTTGCCGCCTCGCTGATTGCGCTGTCCGTCCCGGCCGCGGCCGAGCCGGGAATCGCGATCACGATCTATTCCGACAACCAGGCGCTGGTGCAGGATACCCGCTCGGTGACCTTCACCGGCGATCGCCAGAGGGTCGAGTTCAAGAAGGTCTCCGCCCAGATTCGCCCCGAGACCGCAACGCTCAATTCAGCCGGGATGCACATCTTCGAGCAGAACTTCGATTATGACCTGCTCAGCCCGTCCAAGATCATGGAAAACGCCGTCGGGCAAACCATCACACTGGTCCGCACCAACCCCGCAACCGGCGCGGAAACGCGCGAACAGGCGGTGGTGCTGGCGGCGAACGGTGGCGTGGTCCTGCAGATCGGTAACCGGATCGAGGTGCTGCGCGACGATGGCCTGCCGGTGCGAGTGATCTTTGACAAGGTGCCGCCCAATATGCGGGCTGACCCGACGCTGTCGATGATGCTCCAGGCTCCGGCTGGGACGCGCGAAGCTTCGCTGCGCTATCTTACTCCCGGTCTCGGCTGGCGCGCAGACTATGTCGCGCTCTATGACGAGGCAAAGGACCAGATCGACGTCCAGGGCTGGGTGACGCTGACCAACAATTCCGGCGTCAACTATGACAACGCCGATACCGTGCTGGTGGCGGGGACACCCCGAATGATCGGGCGTGGCGGCGGCAATCCCGGCATGGACACGATGGTCGAGGCCGGAACCGAGAGTGGCACCCGCGGGCGGC
>JAFEEP010000364.1 GCA_018241045.1 Pseudomonadota bacterium
CCAGCGCACCGCCCACAGGATCACATCACCCTGGAAATGGCGCCACTTGAAATCCGTCATCGTTCCGTCCGTCCAATCTCCGCCAAGCATGCTCAAGCTTCACGATTTTTGCAACAGAGCCCGGCGTGAAGCTGTGCCGTCCGTCGGAAGAGGTGCTCGACCTGCTGCCGGCCCGGCAGCGCGGCGCCTTCACCAAGGAAGATGGCGAGAAGGTCATCGACGACGCGGGCAACAGGATCGGCGCATGACCACCGCCGCGTCGGCCAAGCCGGGGATCAGCACATTCGAGCGCTATCTCAGCGTCTGGGTTGCGCTGTGCATCGTGGTCGGGATCGCGCTCGGCTACGCGCTGCCGGGCCTGTTCGGCGCGATCGCCGCAGCCGAGGTGGCGCGGGTCAACCTCGTCGTCGCGGTGCTCATCTGGCTGATGATCATCCCCATGCTGCTCAAGATCGACCTCCGCGCGCTCGGCTCTGTTCGCCAGCACTGGAAGGGCGTCGGCGTCACCCTGTTCATCAACTGGGCGGTGAAGCCGTTTTCGATGGCGCTGCTCGGCACGCTGTTTCTGGGCTGGCTGTTTCGGCCCCTGCTGCCGGCGGGCGAGGTCAGCTCCTATATCGCCGGTTTGATCCTGTTGGCCGCCGCACCCTGTACGGCGATGGTGTTCGTCTGGTCCAACCTCTGCGAGGGCGAGCCCACTTACACGCTGAGCCAGGTCGCGCTGAACGACGTGATCATGGTCTTTGCCTTCGCGCCGCTGGTCGGCCTGCTCCTCGGCGTCGCGTCGATCACGGTGCCGTGGGACACGCTGTTGATCTCGGTGATGCTCTACATCGTCGTGCCAGTCATCGTCGCGCAGATCGTCCGCAGTGTCGTGATCGGAGCGGGCGGACAGGAGGCATTGGACCGGCTGCTGGCTCGGCTTGGGCCGGTGTCGCTGCTGGCGCTGCTGACCACGCTGGTTCTGCTGTTCGGGTTTCAGGGTGAGGCGATCATCGCCCATCCGCTGGTCATTGCCCTGATCGCGGTGCCGATCCTCATTCAGGTCTATTTCAACGCGGGGCTCGCCTACTGGCTGAGCCGTAGGCTCGGTGTGGCATGGCGCGTCGCGGCCCCGGCTGCGTTGATCGGCGCCTCCAACTTTTTCGAGCTGGCCGTCGCCGCCGCGATCAGCCTGTTCGGGCTCAACTCGGGAGCGGCGCTGGCGACCGTCGTCGGCGTGCTGGTCGAGGTGCCGGTGATGCTGTCGGTCGTCTCGATCGTGAAGCGGACGCGGCCCTGGTACGAGGCGAGAGCGACGGCATGACCCAGGTCTATTTCTCGGAGGCTCGGCACGCTGATGATGTCCTGCGCCTCGCGCTCGGCGCCGCGCAGCTCCCGACCGACGATCTCGGCGGTCTCGACCAGATGTTCTTCAGCCTGTCCGACGATGAAGGGCTGATCGGGTTCATCGGTCTGGAAGGCAACGACGCTGACCGGCTGCTCCGCTCGCTGGTAGTGCTGCCGACCCGGCGCGGCAAGGGCTACGGCCGGATGCTGGTCGAGCGCCTCGAAGGCGTCGCCGATGGCGCGGTCGATCGGCTACACCTTCTGACCAGCGGCTCCGGGGAGTTCTTCCGCAGGCTCGGCTACGCCGATGCCGATCGCGATGCCGCGCCGGCGTTCATCGCCGCGACTGCGCAGTTCACGTCGCTGTGCGGTCCGCGCGCGACCTATCTCGTCAAGGATCTTGGATGACTCGCCTTCGTGACCTGGCCGACCCCGACCATCTGCCCGCGCTAGATCGCAGCATCGCGATCGCCCGGCCGGGCACCGGCATGGGCGACGATCAGCCACCGCCGCGCATCCTGCTGCTCTATGGGTCGCTGCGCGAACGCTCGTTCAGCCGGCTTGTAGCCGAGGAAGCGTCGCGACTGCTGATCCTGTTCGGCGCAGAGGTGCGGATATTCGATCCGAGCGACCTGCCGCTCCCCGATCAGGTGAAGGGCGACGATCATCCCGCCGTCCACGAACTCCGGCAGCATGCGCTATGGTCCGAAGGCATGGTCTGGTGCAGCCCCGAGCGACACGGCCAGATCACCGGCATCATGAAGGCGCAGATCGACCATCTGCCGCTGGAGTTCGGCGGCATGCGTCCGACCCAAGGTCGCACCCTCGCGGTCATGCAGGTGTCTGGCGGCTCGCAGTCGTTCAACGCGGTCAACACGCTGCGCCTTCTCGGCCGCTGGATGCGCATGATTACCATCCCCAACCAGTCGAGCGTGGCAATGGCGTTCAAGGAGTTCGACGAAGGCGGCCGCATGCGCCCGTCGAGCTATTATGACCGGATCGTGGACGTGATGGAGGAACTGGTCCGATTCACGATCCTGACCCGCGCTCACGCTTGGCAACTCGTCGATCGCTATTCCGAACGGAAGGCCGCACAGGCGAAGCGTGATGCTGCGGCCGATCTTGCCTCGCGCGCGCTCGGCTGATGGCCGCGGGTTGCCCACCAGTTAGACTTAGAATGGCCGCTTATTCTGAAAACAGCCATCCGGGCTAACCCATCCAAACGGCAGAAATGTCCCAGCCCCGGCCATAACCGGACTGACCGCTCGTAGTCGCGAGACGTTTCCAATTGAGCGGCTTGGATAGGCGCATGTTGCCCAATCGCGGGACGGAATGGAATTGATGAAATCCAGCAGAAGCGCCGCATTCAGGTGCGCGCCGCCAACCTCCTAAGTTAATGGACACCTGCCGCTAAAAAGCGTGCGGCCAGCTAGAGGCCAAATGCGCCTGCCATCC
>JAFEEP010000365.1 GCA_018241045.1 Pseudomonadota bacterium
ATCATCCGCCAGTACGGCGGCGACATGAAGGAAACCTACGGCGTGCCGGTCGAGGAGATCGTGCAGGGCATCAAGTACGGCGTGCGCAAGATCAACATCGACACCGACATCCGCCTGGCGATGACCGGTGCGATCCGCAAGTTCCTGTTCGAGAACCCGTCCAAGTTCGACCCGCGCGAATTCAACAAGCCCGCGCGCGAAGCCGCCAAGCAGGTGTGCAAGGCCCGCTTCGAAGCCTTCGGCTGCGCCGGCATGGCGAGCCGGATCAAGCCGGTGTCGCTGGAAAAGATCGCCGCGCGCTACAAGGCGGGCGAGCTGACCCAGGTCGTGCGCTGAGCCTCTCGCGCCTCAGGCATCCGAAACGCGCCTCCGGGCGCGTTTTGCATTTATGCGGCCGTGATCCGCCTCGGGATCGACGTCGTCCTGCCGGAACGCCGTTCAAGCTTCGGATTATTGCAAAGGCCCGGCGGAGAAATGGCCTGGGCGTCGTGCTGTCCGTGCGCTGGACACACTGCGGCGCACGACGTACAGTAATACGTACATATCGGGAGACTTGAAATGGATGCACTGACCTACACCACCGTTCGAGCGAACCTCGCCCGCACGATGGATCGGGTTTGTAACGATCACGAAGCGCTGATCATCACCCGCAACGGCGAGCAATCCGTGGTGATGCTCTCGCTCGAAGATTACAAAGCGCTAGAGGAAACCGCCTACCTCCTGCGCACCCCGGCGAATGCCAGACGACTGCTCTCGGCCGTTACCCAATTGAACGCAGGCAAAGGTGTCGAACGGGAACTGACGAAGTGAAGCTGATTTTTGCCGATGAGGCGTGGGAGGATTACCTCTACTGGCAAAAACACGACACGCGGATGGTTGAACGGATCAACAAGCTGATTCGTGAAACCCAACGCGAACCCTTCGCCGGCGTAGGGAAGCCGGAGGCATTGAAGCACGCACTCTCGGGGTTCTGGTCACGCCGCATCACGGATGAGCATCGCATGGTTTATCGCGTAGACGGGGATGCACTTGTGATTGCGCAGTTGCGGTTCCATTACTGAGACGCCCAACGAATAGGGCCTATCCCTCGCGGCTCAGGCTCAGGACTTCGGCGACCGCGGGGATTTCTGCGGCAATCGCAACCGGTTTTACTTCCAGGGCAAACTCAGATTCCGGGAAGGTCGTCGCCCTGCATTGGCTCGGCCTCCGGGCTCGCCGCAAGCCACGCATCGAAACCCGCCATGTCACCCCGTGCCTGGCGCTCGCTGAAGTAGGCCTCCGTCTTCAGCGCGGAAACCTTCTCGGCAATCGCGGTGACGAAGAACGGGTTCATCGACACCTGCTCCTCCTCGGCCACCAGCCAGGCATAGTTCATCAGCGAGCCAGGAACGCGCAGTGCGTCGTTGGCCATCAGTCGCTCACTTCGTTCGGGGAGTTGCCTGTTTCGTTGTGGCGCTCATCATGGCACGCCTCATCCTCTCCACTCCAGCCGCTCGAATGCCTAGAGCGCTTCGGGCAAAGACACCCGCAGGCCGGGGCAACGCGCTGTCAGGCCAGCGCTCCCGCATGAGCCGCAGGCGGCACAGGTATCATTTACCTCGTGCGCCAAAACGTCGTGATCGGCCATGGATCGCCCCGGATCGCACTCACTCCCGACAAGAAAGACTTCATGCCCCTCACCCTGCCCCAACTGGAACGCCACCTGTTCAAGGCCGCCGACATCCTGCGCGGCAAGATGGACGCCTCCGAGTTCAAGGAATACATCTTCGGCATGCTGTTCCTGAAGCGCTGCTCAGACGCGTTCGAGCAACGGCGTGAGGACGTCATCAAGCTCGAGATGGAAGGTGGCAAGACCCGGGCGGAAGCGGAGCAGTCAGCCGAGAACCCACGCTGGTACAAGAAGGAAGGCTCCTTCTGGGTGCCGCCGCAGTCGCGCTACGGCTTCCTGCTCAACGAAGCGCACCACAACGTCGGCGACTTTCTCAACAAGGCGCTGACCGGCATCGAGACGGCCAACACCAGCCTCTACGACGTGCTGGAACACATCGACTTCACGCGCAAGGTGGGCCAGAGCAAGATCCCCGATATCAAGCTCCGCCAGCTCATCAGCCACTTCGGCACCTACCGGCTGCGCAACGAGGATTTCGAGTTTCCCGACCTGCTCGGCGCTGCCTACGAGTACCTGATCGGCGAATTCGCCGACTCCGCCGGCAAGAAGGGCGGCGAGTTCTACACCCCGCGTTCGGTGGTGCGCATGATGGTGCGGCTGCTCAAGCCGACGCTGGCCCACGACATCTACGACCCCTGCTGCGGCTCCGGCGGCATGCTGATCGCGGCCAAGGAGTTCATCGACGAGCACGGCGAGGACGGGCGTAAGGCCAACCTCTTCGGCCAGGAGTTCAACGGCACGGTGTGGTCCATCGCCAAGATGAACATGCTGCTGCACGGCATCAGCACCGCCAACCTGCAGAACGAGGACACACTGGCCGAGCCGCAACACGTCGAAGGCGGCGAGTTGATGCGCTTCGACCGCGTGCTCACCAATCCGCCGTTCTCGATCAACTGGGGCAACACCGAAAAGAACGCCGACGGCACGCCCGCCTGGGCACCCAAGTTTCCCGAGCGCTTCCGCTTCGGCCAGGTGCCGCTGGGCGCCAAGAAGGCCGACCTGATGTTCCTGCAGCACATGCTCGCCGTCACCCGCGACGGCGGCATGGTCGCCACCGTCATGCCGCACGGTGTGCTGTTCCGCGGCGGGGAGGAAAAGGCCATCCGCGCCGGCATCATCGACGCCGACCTGCTCGAAGCGGTGATCGGCGTCGCCCCCAACCTGTTCTACGGCACCGGCATCCCGGCCTGCATCCTGGTGCTGCGCCAGCAGGTGCACAATGGCGCCAACCGTGTCAGCGGCAAGCCCGCCGAGCGCCAGGGCAAGATCTTGTTCATCAACGCCGATCGCGAGTTCTTCGAAGGCCGCGCACAGAACTTCCTGCTGCCCGAGCACATCGAGAAGATCGTCACCGCCTTCGACGAGTTCAGGCAGATCGAGGGCTTTTCGGCCATCGTCGACAACGCCACCCTCAAGGGCAACGACTACAACCTCAACATCCGCCGCTACGCCGACAACGCCCCGCCGCCCGAGCCGCAGGACGTGCGCGCCCATCTGGTGGGTGGAATCCCCAAGGTGGAAGTCCACGCGAAGGCCGCGCTGTTCGCTGCGCACGGGCTGAACCCGCTCGACCTGCTCGTCGAGCGCGACGCCCGGTACTTCGACTTCCGGCCCGAACTGACCAAGCGCCAGGACATCAAGCCTGCGGTCGAAAACAATGCCGGTCTGGTCGCCAGGGAGGCCGCCATCCGCGAGGCGTTCGAGCAATGGTGGCAGCAGCACAGCGTGCGCATCGCGCAGCTTTCCGGGCAGATGCAAAACGACAACGACGGTGCCGCCAGCCTCGTCGCCTTGCGCTCCGACCTGCTCGCCAGTTTCAGCCAGTCGCTCGAAGCCATCGCCCTGCTCGACCCCTTTCAGGTGCGCGGTATCGTTGCCGGCTTCTGGTACCAGACCAAGTACGACTTCCTCACCCTGATGGCGCGCGGCGCCAAGGGCGTGGCCGACGCCTGGCGCACCAGCATCGTCACCGCGCTGGAGGACAAGGCCAGCAAGGAAAGCCCGCTGGAGCACAAGCTCGTCAGGTTCCTGATGAGCGACTTCGTCGAGGCGATCAACGAGCTGGAGGCGAAGAAGGCCGAGCTCGACAGCCAGATCAAGGCCGCCGACCCGAAAGACGCCGAGAGTGAGGACGGCGCCGATGCCGAGGCTGCGGAGGAGGACGCCGACGACGAGAACGCGGTCGACGAGGCCCAGCTCAAGGCCTGGAAGAAGGAGCTCACCGCCGTCAGGAAGCAGCTCAAGACCAGAAAGGACAACTTCGCCGCCCACATCAACGCCGCCGTCGATGGCCTGTCGCCGGGAGCTGCGGCTGACCTGCTGCTGACCATCCTGCACGACGACATGCGCGCCATCGTCGAGCGCTACATCGCCGCCCAGCGCAAGGCCATCGTCGCCGCGTTCGAGAACGGGTGGGACAAGTACCGCGTGACGCTGACCGAGATCGAGGCCAGGCGCGATGCGGCGTCGAAGGCGCTGCAGGGGTTCTTGAAGGGGTTGGGGTATGTCTGAGCCGACGCATTCACCGTTCTCTCGATATCAACTGGCGGAATTAGCTGCGCCGGGCTCGGACACATTCGTGGACGGGCCCTTCGGCTCCAGCCTAAAGTCGCATGAGTACGTCGATGCTGGTGTTCGCCTGATTCAGCTACAGAACATCGGCGAGGGCGAGTGGCGTGATGAGAACAAGAAGTTCATCACCCCTCGGAAGTTCAAGACTCTCGAACGTCATGGTGCAGTTCCCGGCGATATAGCCATCGCAAAGATGGCCGACCCCGTGGCGAGAGCCTGCCTTGTCCCGCCAGTGTCGGAACAGTTCGTCGTCGTGGCCGATTGCATGCGGCTTCGCTTGGACGAGTCTCGCTTTGATTCCGGCTACGTGGTTCGGTCAATCAACAGTCCTTACACACGCCGCGAAGCCGAAAACAAAGCGATTGGTTCGACGCGAGTACGGATCAACTTGAGTGTGCTGAAGACGGTCGGCTGCCTTGCGCCTGCACTCCCTGAGCAGCGAGAGATCACGCGCATCCTCGACACTCTCGACACCGCCATCCACGAAACCGAGGCGATCATCGCCAAACTCAGGGCCGTCAAGGAGGGCCTGCTGCACGATCTGCTGACGCGCGGGATCGACGACAACGGTGAACTGCGCCCGCCACAGTCCGAGGCGCCGCATCTCTACAAGGAATCGCCGCTGGGGTGGATTCCGAAGACCTGGAATGTGGTGGCGCTCGGCACCGTTCTGTCCGAGCCGCCTCGAAACGGCTTGTACAAGCCGCCCCATCTAATTGGTCGCGGAGCGTTGTTGGTCGGTCAAACTGCGTTCGCCGAAGAAGGCTCGGTGAAGTTCGAGATGGCCCGTAGGGCGCAAGTCGGAAAGGCGGATATCGCGGGGTTCGGACTTCAAGCTTGCGATCTACTCGTTTCCCGCGTTTTCGCGACGTTGGAAGGCGTCGGACGACCGGTAATCGTCCCGGACCCGCCGGAACCCGCGGTCTACGAATCGAACATGATGCGAATGCGGGCAAAGGCGGGCGTAGTAACGAGCACGATGATGTTTAACCTGTTGAAACTGCCCGTCAGCCGCGCCGCAGTGCGTTCGCGTGCATTCCTGTCGAACCAAGCCAGCATCAACAGGCAAGGCATCTGTTCGATCGAACTCGCGCTTCCACCTTGGGATGAGCAGGTCGCCATCGACACGCGAGTTAAGGCGCTGACGGATCGGCTGGAGCATGAGGTCGAAATGCACTCGAAATATCGAGCGGAGAAGACCGGCCTCATGGACGACCTCCTCACCGGCCGCGTTCGCGTCACGCCGCTGCTGGAGTCCGCAGCCAAATGACCAACCGCCCTGCCTCGCTCACGCCGCCGCCCGCCGGCTACGCCGACTGGCTGACCGAACTCAAGACCCGAATCCACAGCGCCCAGCAGCGCGCCGCGCTGGCGGTTAACCGCGAGCTGGTGTTGCTGTACTGGCAGATCGGCCGCGACATCCTGCAGCGCCAAAGCCGCGAAGGCTGGGGCGCCAAGGTGATCGACCGGCTGGCGCACGACCTGCGCACCGCCTTCCCGGACATGAAGGGCTTCTCGCCGCGCAACCTCAAGTACATGCGCAGCTTTGCCGAGGCCTGGCCGGACGCTGAATTTGTGCAAGCGGCGCTTGCACAATTGCCCTGGTACCACCAGCTCGCCCTGCTCGACAAGCTGCGTACCGCCGACGAACGGCGCTGGTATGCCGCCAGGGCAATCGAGCACCAATGGTCGCGCAACGTACTGGTGATGCAGATCGAAACCAACGCCCGTGCCCGTTTCGGGCAGGCGGTGACCAATTTCGAGGCACGTCTGCCCGCGCCACTCTCCGATTTGGCGCGCGAGTCGCTCAAAGACCCCTACCGCTTCGACTTCCTTGGCCTGCACGATGACGCCCAGGAGCGGGCCGTGGAAGGCGCGTTGGTCAAGCATGTCACGCAGTTTCTGCTGGAGCTGGGCGCCGGCTTTGCCTTCGTGGGCCGGCAGGTGCTGCTGGATGTGGGCGGCGACGAGTTCTTCATCGACCTGCTGTTCTACCACCTCAAGCTGCGCTGCTATGTGGTGATCGAGCTCAAGGGCGGCAAGTTCAAGCCCGAGCACCTGGGGCAACTGGGCTTCTACCTCACCGCGGTGGATCGCCAGATCAAGAGCAAGCACGACAACCCCACCCTTGGCCTGTTGCTGTGCAAGAGTAAGAACAAGGTGGTAGCCGAGTACGCGCTGGGCGACAAGAGCCAGCCCATGGGCATCGCCGAATACAAGCTGCTGGAATCGCTGCCTGCCGAGTTGCAGACGGGGCTGCCCAGCATCGAGCAGATCGAGCGCGAGCTGGCGGCACTGCCCAGCGAGGACGATGGGGAACAAGGCTGATGGGCTGGGAACTCGAAGACGTCGAGAAACCCTTCGTCGCGCAGTTGCAGGGGCTGGGCTGGACACACGTCGAGGGTAGCCTCGACGACCCCGCCGTCACCGGCCGCGCGAGCTTCGCCGAAGTCATCCAGGAAAACGTGCTGCGCGAAGCCTTGCACGCTCTGAACCCCGGCCCCGACGGTGCACCCTGGCTGGACGACGCCCGCCTGTCGGAAGCGGTGGCGGCGATCACCCGGCTGGGCACGCACAGACTGATGGAGGCCAACGAGAAGGCCACCGAGTTGCTGATCAAGGGCCTCACAGTCGACGGCCTGCCAGGTTGGGACGGCGGGCGCGGCCAGACGATCCGCTACATCGACTGGGACACGCCGGCCAGCAACCGCTACACCGTGGTCAACCAGTACCGCATCGATTGCCCGCCCGGCTTCAACAGCGGCAAGGCCTTCATCGTGCCCGACCTGGTGCTGCTGGTGAATGGCCTGCCGCTGGTGGTGGTGGAGTGCAAGAGCCCGTCCATCCCGGAACCGCTGACCGAGGCGGTCGACCAGTTGCGCCGCTACAGCAACCAGCGCAAGGCGGCCTTCGAGGTGGATGACAACGAGGGCAACGAGGCTCTGTTCGCCACCAACCAGTTGCTGGTGGCCACGAGTTTCGACGAGGCGCGGGTGGGCTGCATCGGCGCGGCCTTCGAGCACTTCGCGCAGTGGAAGACGGTGGTCGGCCCCGAGGGCAGCGGGTCGGAGATCGAGGCGGCGCAGGGGCTGGGGAGATCTGTCCTGGCGGAGCAGGAACGGCTGATTGCCGGCCTGCTGACGCCGGCGCATCTGCTGGACGTGGTGAAGCACTTCCTGCTCTTCATGCAGGTGGGCGGCCAGACCATCAAGTCGGTGTGCCGCTATCAGCAGTACCGCGCGGTGAACCGTGCGATTGCCCGACTCAAGACCGGCCAGACGCGTTTGCAGCACGGAGAGCACGACCAGCGCGGTGGCATCATCTGGCACACCCAGGGCTCGGGCAAGTCGCTGACGATGGTTTTCCTGGTGCGCAAGATGCGCGCAGATGCGCAACTGCGGCGCTTCAAGGTCATCGTAGTCACCGACCGCAAGGATCTGCAGCGCCAGTTGTCGGTGACCGCCACGCTGACCGGCGAGGCGGTCGAAGTGGCGCACAGCACCGCGGGCGTGAAGGCGCTGGCGCGCCGCCAGGGGCCGGGGCTGATCTTCGCCACGATCCAGAAGTATCGTCAGGACATCGGGGACGACACCAGCGGCGAAGCAGCGCTGGCGGCGGACGAGCCGCCGCGGGCCGAGGAACCCCGTTTCCGCTACAAACTCAGCGCGACGCATGAAGTCCTCAACGAGGACGACACCATCCTGGTGCTGGTCGACGAAGCTCACCGCACCCAGGCGGGCGACCTGCACGCCAGCCTGCTGGCCGGCCTGCCGAACTGCGCGCGCATCGGCTTCACCGGCACGCCGATCATCATGGGCGAGAAGAAGCGCACCCACGAGATCTTCGGCGAGTTCATCGACCGCTACACCATCCGCGAAGCCGAGGCCGACGGCGCCACCGTGCCGGTGCTGTACGAGGGACGCACCGCGGTCGGGGCGATCAAGGACGGCGCCAGCCTCGACGAGCTGTTCGAGGACCTGTTCCGCCAGCACACGCCCGAGGAACTGGAGGCGATCAAACAGAAGTACGCCACGAGGGGCCACATCTTCGACGCCCCGGCGCTGATCGCCGACAAGGCGCGCGACATCGTCCGCCACTACGTCACCCACATCCTGCCCAATGGCTACAAGGCGCAGGTGGTGGCCTATAGCCGGGTGGCCGCGATCCGCTACTTCGATGCCTTGAGGCAGGCCCGCGACGAGTTGCTGGCCGACGCGGAGGCTTTGAGCGCTCAGGACAAGGCGCTGGACGACGAGGCCCTGTGCCGGCGCCCACCCAAGCTGCAGGCCGTGGTGCAGGCCTGGCGTTACCGCGAGACGCTGGCGAGTATAGAGTTCGCGCCCATCATCTCGGGCAGCAACAACGACGACCCGGCCTGGAAGATCTGGACCGATGGTGCCGCGCACGACCAACTGATCAAGCGCTTCAAGAAACCCCTCTTTCACGCCGACGCGACCAAGGCTGACCGGCTGACCTTCCTGG
>JAFEEP010000366.1 GCA_018241045.1 Pseudomonadota bacterium
CCTGCGCTCCTGACCAGCGGGTAAAGCGCCAGTCCAAGCAGAATCAGCCCTCCGCCATAGAGGTTGGCCAGCCAGCCCAGGCCCCATTCGGCCCACAGGGTGAAGACCGTCGCGACCAGCGCGGTGATGGCGACGCGGCGGTTGTCGGGCGCAAGGCGCAAGGCGGCGAGCGCACTCAGCAGATAGGCGATCAGGCCGGCCGAAATGCTGACCGAGCCGACGAATTCGAACAGCGACCCCATGCCCTTCTGCGAATTGATCAGGACGATGCCACTCAGCAGAACGCTCGACACCAGATGGCCGCGGACCGGAACGCCATTGGCGCTTTCCCGTGCGAACCAGGCGGGAAACACCCCCCCGCGGGCCATTGCCCAGGGCATCTCTCCCTGGACCAGGATCCACCCGTTGAGCGCGCCGAACGCGCTGATCGCCGCGAACAGCGCGACCACCACCGCAACGTCGGGGCCGAAGGTGCGGCCAAGGAAATCGGCTACCGGCGCGGGCGACGCGGCCGCTTGATCCGTCGGCATATAGAGCGCGAAGGCCAGCGATATGCCGAGATAGACCAGTCCGGTCAGCCCGACCCCGATCATGGTCGCGCGCGGGACATTGCGCTGGGCATCCTCAACCTTGTCGGCCGGGACTGTCGCGGATTCGAGGCCGAGGAATCCCCAGAAGGTCAACCCCGCCGTGGTCGCCACCGCGCTGGTGGTGATGGGTATGCCGGGATCGGGGGCGTGCGGCGCGCCCGACAGCACGAACCACAAGGCCAGCAGGATCAGCGCGACCAGCGGCAGGATCTTGAGCACGGTGGTCACTTCCTGCACCCGCCCGGCGGCGCGCACTCCGCGCAGGTTGACCAGGGTCAGCAGCCAGACGCAGGCCACTGCGATCAGTGCGGGGAGGCCCGGATGCGCGCCGATCGCGGGAAAGATCAGGCTGAGGTTGCTGACCACCGCGATCGCGATCGCGCCGTTGCCGACCCAGGTCATCACCCAGTACGACCAGGCCGCGACATAGCCCGCCACCGGGCCGAACGCGGCATCGGCATAGGCATAGGGTCCGCCAGCGCGCGGTATGCGGGCGGCAAGGCCCGCGAAGACCGCCGCCAGGCTCAAGGCGCCGACCAGCGTCACGATCCAGCCCAGCGCCTGGTTCCAGCCGAAGGGCGCCAGCGTTGCAGGCAGCAGGTAGATACCTGATCCGATCATGTTGCCGACGACCAGCGCCAGCAGCGCCCAGAACCCCAGCTTGCGTGCGGCCACGCCGTTCATCGCGCTCTCCCCGTCGGTGACAGCGGCAACCTATCGCTTGATTGCCGCGCGTCACCATGTTTCTTGCGCGGGCAATGACGCCCGCATCCCAACAATCCTGGCTCGCCCGCCTTGGCCAGTACCATCCCCGCCTGATCGAGGCGGCGATGGCGATGAACGACAACGACCTGCCCCGGGCCGAACCGCTGCTGCGCGCGCACCTCAAGGAAGACCCGTTCGACGTCGCGGCGATACGCCTGTTCGCCGAACTGGCCGGACGGATCGGACGCAACCGCGACGCTGAGAGCCTGCTGCGTCGCGCGCTCGAGCTGTCGCCCGGCTTTACCGCCGCGCGGGCCAACCTGGCACTGGTGCTCTATCGCCAGAACCGGACGATCGAGGCGATCGAGGAACTCGACCGGGTGATCGCGGAAGAGCCGGGCAACTCGGGCGTGGGCAACCTCAAGGCGGCCTCGCTCAGCCGCTTGGGCGATTTCGACGACGCGCTTGCGGTCTATCGCGAAGTCCTGACCCGCGCCCCGAATCAGCCGCGGGTGTGGATGAGCTATGGCCACGTCCTCAAGACCGTCGGTCGCCTGGACGAGGGGGTGGAGGCCTATCGCCGCTCGCTTGAGATCATGCCCACGCTGGGCGAAACCTGGTGGAGCCTTGCCAACCTCAAGACCGTGCGATTCAGCGACGATGACATCGCCGCGATGGAAGCGGCGCTGACCGCCGCCGACCTTGCCGACGAGGATCGCTTTCATCTCGATTTCGCACTGGGCAAGGCCTTCGAGGATCGCAAGCAGGCCGAACCGGCCTTCGCCCACTACGCTGCGGGCAATGCCCTGCGCCGCACCCTGATCGAATACGATCCCGAACAGATCACCGGGCTGGTCGACCGCTCGATCGCCCAGTTCACGCCCGCGTTTCTTGCCGCGCACGCCGGGCAGGGCTGCGATGCGCCCGATCCCCTGTTCATCGTCGGGATGCCGCGGGCCGGATCGACGCTGATCGAGCAGATCCTGTCGAGCCACAGCCTGGTCGAAGGGACGACCGAGTTGCCCGACATTCCCGTCCTGGCGCGACGCCACCCGCCCTATCCGCAGGGTCTGGCCTCCGCCACTGGCCAGGATCTGCGCGCGCTGGGCGAGGAATTCCTCCAGCGCACCCGCATCCAGCGCAAGACTGATCGCCCGTTCTACATCGACAAGCTGCCCAACAACTGGGCCTTCGTCCCCTTCATCCACCTGATCCTGCCCAATGCCCGGATCATCGATGCGCGGCGCCATCCGCTCAGTTGCGGATTCTCCAACTTCAAACAGCACTTCGCCAAGGGGCAGGGGTTCAGCTACGGGCTCGACGACATGGGGCGCTACTATGCCAATTACGTTCGGCTGATGGCCCATGTCGACCGCGTCCTGCCCGGCCGCGTCCACCGCGTGATCTACGAACGCATGGTCGACGATACCGAGGCCGAGGTGCGCGCCCTGCTCGACTATTGCGGCCTGCCGTTCGAGGAGGCCTGCCTGACGTTCTACGCCAACGATCGCGCGGTGCGCACGCCCAGTTCGGAACAGGTGCGCCAGCCGATCTATCGCGACGGGACCGAAGCATGGAAGCCGTTCTCCGCTCATCTTGATCCGCTTCGCGAGGCGCTGGGGCCGGTGCTGGGCTGCTATCCCGAGGTGCCGCAAGAGTGGTAATTGTGCAACGCGCGGCAAACGTTTGCGCAAACTTGCGCACGCTTGGCTTGACGGTGCGCTCGGCAGGAATCAGTGTCCCGCCATTCTTTGCAGCATACGGGGAAGTTGCATGCGTTCCATCTCTCGCCGGGCCGCCGTCGCGGCGCTGTTTACCACCACTTCGCTGATTTCCGCACCGGCCCTCGCCCAGCAGGCGCCCGCCGACGATCGCGGTTTCGATCCTACCGAAATCGTGGTGACCGCGCAGAAGCGTTCGGAAAACCTGCAGAACGTGCCGATCTCGATCCAGGCACTCGGCACGCAGAAGCTCGATCAGCTCAATATCTCGCAGTTCAAGGACTACGCGACCCAGCTTCCCTCGGTGGCCTTCCAGTCAAGCGGCGCACCGGGTTCGAACCTGATCTACATGCGCGGTGTCGCTTCGGGCGGTGATGGCAACCACTCGGGTTCGCTGCCCTCGGTCGGCGTCTACCTCGACGAGCAGCCGGTGACCACCATCGGCGGCAACCTTGACGTCCACATCTACGACATCGCCCGCATCGAGAGCCTGGCCGGGCCGCAGGGCACGCTTTATGGGGCCTCGTCCGAAGCAGGCACGATCCGCATCATCACCAACAAGCCGAGCACTGCCGGTTTCGATGGCCGCATCGATGGCGAGGTCAACAAGATCGATCGCGGCGGTGGCTGGGGCGGCAAGCTCGAAGGCATGATCAATGCGCCGATCAATCAGGACATGGCGCTGCGCGTGGTCGGTTTCTACGAGCGGCAGGGCGGTTACATCAACAACGTCCTGGGTTGCCGCAGCTTCCTGCCTGAAACCAACCCCTATGCCTGCCCGCCCGCGACCAACGGCGGCATTGCAACCAGCAACGCGGCGCTGGTCAAGAACAACTACAACACCACCGATACCTGGGGTGGTCGCGCCGCGCTCAAGATTGATCTGGACGACAACTGGACGGTGACGCCGACCGTTCTTTACCAGGAAATGCGCGGCAACGGCACCTTTGCCTATGACAAGAGCCTCGGCAACCGGCAGATCCAGCGCTTCTTCCCGGAACGTCGCACCGATCGCTTCATTCAGGCGGCGCTGACGATCGAGGGCAAGGTTGGCAATTGGGATTTGACCTATGCCGGTGCCTACCTTGACCACAAGGACTACACGCAAAGCGATTACACCG
>JAFEEP010000367.1 GCA_018241045.1 Pseudomonadota bacterium
CCCAGCGGCCTGCCCATCCGGGCAACTGGCCGGATTCAGGCAGGCTGAGGCAGATTGGGTCGCTACACCCGGGTGGTTCCACGAATCAGGACGGCGCTGCGGGGTGCTTTGAACTTCCTATCCGCTCACTGAAATGGCGGATTCGTAAACTGTCTCGGTTGCGGCATCGGTCACAGTACCGGCCAAAGCGGCTCGGCCGGTTAGTGACAAGCTGCTGTTTATAAGACTATTATTCCGGCCATGGAACCGGCCACAATCCGTATTCATTGGGGCGTGCCTTGACCCCCGCTTCCGCCGAGCCGTTTATGCCGGCCGAGGGCACGGCCGTGCTCGAAAACCTGGCCTTCGACCTGGCCCGCGAGGCCAGCGAGCTGTCGGCCCAGCTGCACCCTGTCGTGCGGCTGTCGGTCGCCGAGCTCGTCCGGTCGATGAACTGCTACTACTCGAACCTGATCGAGGGCCACAACACGCAACCTCGCGACATCGATCGTGCCCTCGCGGCGGACTATTCGAGCGACCCGCATCGCCGTGATCTGCAGCTCGAAGCCCGGGCGCACATCGAAGTGCAGCAGATGATCGACGAGCGTGTGGACGAACTGCCGCGTCCACCGGCTTCGCGAGCCTTCTTCGAATGGACGCATCGCGAGTTCTGCGAGCGATTGCCTGAAAGCCTGCTGGTTGTCGAGAATCCTGACACCAAGGAGCGTATTCCGGTGGTTCCGGGCCAGATGCGTTCGCGCACGGTCGCCGTAGGCCGGCACGTCGCGCCTGCGGCCGAGGATCTCCCGGCCTTCATGCAAAGGTTCGAGGAAGCATACGACGCGGTCCGCTTGACGAAGCCGCGCCAGGTCATCGCCGTTGCCGCAGCTCACCATCGCTTTCTGTGGATCCATCCCTTCCTGGATGGCAACGGTCGCGTTGCACGCCTGATGTCGCACGCGATGTTGCTGGAGATCGGAATCGGCTCCGCGCTCTGGTCCGTTTCACGCGGGCTCGCGCGCGATTCCGCCGACTACAAGCGCCTGCTGATGGCGGCCGATGAGCCACGCCGAAGCGATGTCGATGGGCGAGGGGCACTCTCGCACGTCGCGTTGATCGACTTCTGCAAGTTCTTTCTCGAAATCTGCCTCGACCAGATCCGCTACATGCGTGAGCTTCTCGATCCTTCCGAGTTGCAGCGGCGCATGGAGCTGTACGTGCGCGATGAGGAAAGCGCGGAGCGACTTCCGAAGCGCAGCTACGTGGTGCTGCGCGAGGCATTGCTCTCGGGAGAACTGGAGCGAGGTCGAGTGCCCACGCTGATCGACACGAGCGAGCGCACGGCCCGACGCGTGGTTGCTGCGTTGGTCGACAAGCGACTGCTCGTCGCGACGTCGCACAAGTCGCCCTTGCGACTGGGCTTCCCCATCGACGTCGTCGAACGCTGGTTCCCGAAGCTCTATCCGATGACCTGATGGCCGGTGACCTGATGGGCAAGGCGGCCGACTGGGCCTTCACCAAGCGCTTCCGTCGCGGGGGCTTCGATTGGCGCGCGAGTCGGCTGGCCAGCGAGCGCATTGCCGAGGCACTGGCGGAAATTCATGCCGTCGCCCGCCATGATCCGCTGCACGCTGCGGATGGCGCTGTGCGGCTTCTCGTGAAGCTGTCTCCGGCGCTGGAACAGGTAGACAGCTCCTCCGGCGCTCTGGGTAGCGCGGCGCGTGCGGCCGTCGATGCGCTCGTTCCTGTGATCGCGCACGCACCCGCCGACGGGACCGTGCGCGAGAAATGGCTGGAGCAGATGTTCGCGGCGATCCAGGACGATGATCCACCTTACCTTGAGCTTCTCGATGAGCGCTGGGGTGAGTTGTGCGCGACGCAGGAAGTGGCGTCACGATGGGCGGACCGCCTGAAGGATCTCGTTCAGCATGTCCATGCCGAGCGGCGTCGCGGTCGGCACGCCTTCACTCGATCCGAGTCGGCCTGCTACAGCGCGTTGTTTGCCGCGGGCCGGCAAGATGAGCTGATCGCCCTGATTGGCAGCAACCCGCGCCCCATGTGGAATGACCTGCTGTGGGTCGGTCGGTGCAGTGTGGCCCGAGGCGAGATCGACGAAGCCATCGCGTTCATGACGAAGGCCGTGAATCCGTGGACGCCGATGGCTGGGCTCGCGCGCTTCGCCGAAGGCGTCCTGCTGCAGGCGGGCCGCCGCGTCGAGGCGTACGAGAAGTATGCGCTGGAGGCAAACCGCGCCACGACATACCTCGCGACCTTTCGTCTGCTGTCGAAGAAGTATCCCGAGATCGACGCGGATCGGCTTCTGACAGATCTCATCGCGACCACGCCCGGAGAGGAGAGCAAGTGGTTTGCCACGGCGAAGACGCTCAAGCGATTCGACCTGGCGATGCAGCTTGCGTGGAAATCGCCCTGCGATCCGAAGACGCTGATCCGCGCCGCCAGGGACAACGTCGCGAAGAACCCGGCGTTTGCCGCAGAAGTCGCGCTCGCGGCGTTGTACTGGATCTGCCAAGGTAGGGGCTATGAACTGACCTCACTCGACGTGCAAATGGCGTACCGGTTCGCGACCGAGGCTGGTCTGGCGCTCGGGCAATCGGAGCGCGTGGCGCTGCGAATCCAGACGATGCTCAAGCCGATGACCCGGGAGGTTCGATGGGTCAGAGAGAGGTTGAACTTGCCGGCTTCCTCGGAAGCGGGCCGCTCGTGAGCGGATGAGTTCGGCATCTATCGCGGTCTATCGGATCCAAGCGGCGTGTTTTGTCGGTCGGGGTGACGGTAAACTCGCGCAGCGTGTTAGAGAATTTCAGCAGCTGCGCGGACTTGGAATGCTGCGAGACAATAGAGTGGGAGTGAGGGGCGGTTGCTCCATTGTGACGTATCGCGCGGGAAGAAGGAGCGTCGAGTTTCCAGGCAGATGAGGGTGTTTCTGATCTAACCGGGCGACTTTGCCCGAAGGGTTGACCGGCAAGGTGTCATAGTCTGTTGCGTCCCCGCCTGTTGCAGGGACGCTCGCCAAGTCCGTCGGCGCCAGCCAGCGGCGACCGTGCTCGACGCCGTTCATCGATCCACCGGGCTATGCCCGCCTTCCCTAGCGACCGAGCTGGTACTTCTCATAGAGATAACCCGTGTCTGGATTCTCGAACAGCACCAGCTCGTACCGGCCCGCCGCACCGCCGAATTCCGTCGCAGATTTCATCTGCAGCACGCCGAAGTCCTGCGCGAGGACCGCCTTTCGTTCGGCCGCCAGCTTCCCGTACGCATCCCCGAACACGCCGAAGGAGTGGACCACGGTCACGGCCACCAGTCTCGCCGCAGAACCCGTCCCGTCGAATTCGTAGTTGACCGCAGTCACATAGGGACCGACGTCGCTGTAATCGCCGGACATCGCGCTCAGTGTCGCAGTGCTCTGGCTGCCGGCCCGGAGGGTTCCCGCCGAGCCGCCCCGCGCCTTGATGTCGCGCTCGACACTCGCGACGGTTTCGATGCCCAGCTGTTCCCTGACGTTCCGGCGGGAAACGGCTGCAGCGGAGGCCGTACTCGTCGCCGACGGCCCGGGCGCCGCTGGAGCATCGACCGCCGACGCGCCAACCCGCACCAGAACGCAGCCGTCGTCCCCCACGATACGATCCGGACTCGCGACCTCGAAAACCATCACGCCGCCGTCAGCGGGTATGGCAGCAATGACCGGCGCGGCGCCGCTGCGGACGCTGCGGTATGCGATGGCACCTTGCGCCCGGCCGTCGATGCCCTGCCTCGAATAGCTGGAAGGCCCAAACGACACACCACCACTGAGCGGCGCGCAGGCCAGCGTCGCGAAATTCATGCTACCGAGAATCCCGACGAGATCGGTGAGCCCACCTGTGCCGGCCTCCCGGCCGAGACCGCCCTTACTGGTTTGCGGGCTGTTGGCCAGGCGCCAGCTACCCAGCAAGCCGTTATGCTTCGCGGGAACAGGCGGCTTGTCGAGCATCGCGGCCCGTTGCCGCTCCCGCTCGGCCCGGTTCTTCCGCGCTTGCTCTTCGTACGCGGCGTCGTTGTCGCGCTGGGTCCTGATCGCGGAATCGCAGGCAGCCGTGCCGGGATCGCAAGTTCGCGGGTCGACGTACTGCGCTGCCGCCGGTGCCGCCATCGCCAGCAGAATCAGTGCGACGGCGCCGGGAAAGATGCAATTCATCCTGATTGCCTCCCTGCACGACCGGGAAATTCGAACCGCCTATCCCCGCACCGATCATGGCACGGCGAGGAGCCGGAGGTCACCGCGAAGTTTCTGGCGCACCTGGAACGCACGGCGCCGGATCAGTACCTATCCGAGCTGCCGCTTGGGGCGAGGGCGCCGCCACAACAATCCAGTCTGCTTTGAGTTCGAAGGTTGGGGTGCTTGCCGCTGGTCTGTGAAGCAGCGGGCAGGGTCGGCGCGCGCGGATTCAGGTCAGGGTGGGGGGAAGGGAGGATTCCGCCGGTGCCAGAGGGGCAACTGCGATCGGCAGGCGGCTTCCGGCGGCCGCGTTTGCCGGGCTTGACCTGGCGGCGGCAGTCTCGGGCTCACCATAAGGCCCGATCGGCGAAGCAGACCCGGAGTATCGCGAACCGCCGAAGGATCTCGGGGAAGTCAGGGCCTTGCAGCGCTGATTGCTCGCTCCAGTGGTGCGCGCCCGTGCACAATTGAGCCATGCGCACGCTTTTGAACATCGTCTGGCTCGTCTTCGCCGGATTGTGGCTGTGGTTGGGCTATGTGCTGGCCGGCATCCTGCTTTGCATCCCGATCATCACGATCCCTTGGGCGATCGCCTCGTTCCGCATCGCCGGCTACGTGATCTGGCCGTTCGGCCGCACGATCGTCAACAAGCGACCCGCGGGAATGGCCTCGTTCCTCGGCAATGTGATCTGGCTCCTCTTCGCCGGCTGGTGGCTGGCGCTGGGTCACCTGGCCAGCGGCATCGCCCTATGCCTCACGATCATCGGGATCCCGTTGGCTATCGCCAACTTCAAGATGATCCCGATCTCGCTCATGCCGCTGGGCAAGGACATCGTCCCCGCCGGCGCGAACGAATTCGGTCAGACGCCGTAGCGCCCGACCGCATCAACGGGTGCAATTCGACGCGATCCAGCCCTGTGTTTGCTCGATGGCGTTGACCAGTGCATCGAGATCGGCCTCAAGGTCGCCGCTCTGCGCGCGCAGTTGCGCCTTGCCTTGTGCAACCTGCTCACGCGCCCGCGCACACTCCGCCCCGGCTTCGCTTGCCATCGAGTCCAGGTCGCCTGCCAGTGATTCCTGCGCAGCCTGACATTCCGCTGCCGGGATATCCGGCCGGCACTCGAGCGGCGGGATGTTCCGCTCGATTTCGGCAGCTTCGATCGCGGCAGCCCTCGCGTGTGCGCCGTCGCTCGTTCCCTCAGGGGCGCTCTCGATCCGGCCGGTATTGATGGCGGCCTCTTCGCGTGCCTTGCGATCGATCTGCGACTCGGAACGGGTGAGGGCGATGGTTGCCACGAGCGCGAACAGGGCGATGAGCACGAGGACGATTTTCGACAAGGCTTGCCCCTTGGGCCGTTGCAGTTGCCAGCATCATACTGGAGCTTCCGGCATTCGGAGGACACCTGGGCGACGGCGACTCGCATCAGGCCGCTGGCTCAAGTGGATTCTCACCACCGGTATCGTCCTGCTGTGCCTTTCAATGGGCATCGGCGTGGTTGCGTTGAGGACGAGCAGGTCGCACGGGATGGCGGGCTGTGCCGCCACAGCGCAGAAGACGCGACAAGACAGTCTCGACGAGCCCTGCAACGGCGAGCGGCGGGAGGTTGGAGCGGCCGCGCAGCCCCTATGTGCATCGACGCCGCCGCACACAATCAACGGGTGGGCGTGCACTGCCAAACGTATCGCGCGCGACCCGATCGACAGCGGCCGTCGCTTTTCCGCCGAGACTATCGAGACTTGTGTGCGCGGGTGCATCACCTACCGGCTGAGCTACCGCGGTCTGGTTGCAAGGGGCGCAAGTAGTCTGCGAAGCGATTGCGGGTGCGTTGTTTCGGAGCTGGTGCGTTGGTGATTGCGCGCTCGGAACTCCCTCAATTGTCTTTCGCCATCTATCGCCGGCCGACTTCTGTAAGTGTCTTGTTTTGTCGGTCAACCTGACGGTAAATCGCTATGACAATTTTGAGAAATACAATGATCATGGGCACTTGGTATTGCAGGAAACTATTGAGTGGGAGTGAGGGGCCTGCTTTCGACGTGATATTGGATCAGGATGTACGGCTGAGCTCGTACTGACAGATATTCACGCTTGCTGCGACATTCAGCGATTCGATGGCCCGCGTTCCAGGGATGGTGAAGGGTTCTGCGCCCAGCGCGGCCAGCGCCTCGCG
>JAFEEP010000368.1 GCA_018241045.1 Pseudomonadota bacterium
GCCCTGCCTCGACCAGCATGGCTTCGTCGAATTGCTTGAGCGCAGACTTGAGTGCCTGCCGCCCACCCGGCGCGAAACCGAAACCGAACCGTTCCATCGTGTGCGCGTCAAACCGGCGCGATGCGAGATAGTCACGCGCCCGTGCGCCCTCCGGCGTATCAAGCTGTGCCCGATACCAGGCCTGCGCCGCCGCCAGAACATCATGCAGCCCGGCCTGCTTCTCGGCCCGTTCCGCCGCGCGCGGATCGGGAGCGGGAACCTCCATCCCGGCTTCGGCAGCCAGTTCCTTGACCGCGTCCATGAAGGCCAGCCCGCGCTGGTCGGTCATCCAGCGGATCACATCGCCATGCGCTCCGCAGCCGAAGCAATGGTAGAAGCCCTTCTGGTCGTTGACGTAAAAGCTGGGCGATTTCTCGTTGTGGAACGGGCAGCAGGCCTTGAACTCATGCCCCGCCTTGGTCAGCCGCGTCGTCCGCCCGATCACGCTGGACAGCGTGACCCGGGCGCGCAGTTCGTCAAGCCATTGGGGGCTAAGCATCAGGCCCCACCGTCACGAAGTCGACGGTTCCACAAGCTCCCCTCCCGCCTGCGGGAGGGGTTGGGGGAGGGCATATTATCCAACGCCTGCCCGATCACCGTCAAAACTCCGTCCAGATCGTCCAGAACCTCGTTGTTCCAGAACCGCAGCACCTTGTAACCCTGCGCGTTGAGGAAGCGGGTGCGGCGTTCGTCATATTCGGTGGAAAAGGCGTGCTGGTTTCCGTCCAGCTCGATCACCAACCGCCTCTCCCGCGATGCGAAATCGCAGATGAACTGTCCCACCGGAAATTGACGGTTGAAGCGGACTCCGCGCAATTTTCGAGCGCTGAGATGAAGCCAGAGCTTTCGCTCAGCTTCGGTTGCGTTGTTGCGCAATACGCGCGAGCGGGCTGTCGGACGCGCATAACCCTTGTCGTTCTCCTTGAACCAGGCGTCGTCCAACGGGCCCTCCCCCGACCCCTGCCGCAGGCGGGAGGGGAGATAGTGGCAAATCAGGCCAGGGCCGATTTGACGAATTGGCTGGCCTTGCCCATGTTCACCTGCGCCCCATGGCGCGCCTTCAGCTCGGCGATTACCTTGCCCATGTCCTTGATCGAACTGGCACCGAGTTCCGCCTTGATCGCCTCGATCACAGCCTTTACCTCGTCTTCGCCCATCTGTGACGGGAGGAATTCCTCGATAACCGCCAGTTCGGCCTTTTCGGCATCGGCCAGTTCCTGGCGGCCGCCCTGTTCGTAAAGCGTGATCGATTCGCGGCGCTGCTTGGCCATTTTCTGTAGGACATCGACGACGATCACGTCATCTTCCGGCACATTGGTTGCCGTGCGCAGTTCAATGTCCTTGTCTTTCAGCTTGGCAAGGATCAGGCGGACGGCGGCAAGGCGGGGCTTGTCGCCCGCCTTCATGGCCGAAACCTGCGCGGCCTTGATGGTATCGCGAAGCATAGAGTCCTTCGAATAGGTTTGCGGTTGGGGAAAGGCGGAACTCTAGCTCAAAGATTCCGGTTTTCATAGGTTGACCACGCGGGATTAGGGGTCTAGCCGCCGAGCCTTAGCGACATTGCTGGAAACCCTTAGAACGGAGCGCCTCTTCATGGCCGACGCCGCCACCTCGCACGCGCAGCAACCTGCTGGCGCGACGGGAGTCCTTGTGCTTGCCGATGGCACCGTGCTGTGGGGCAAGGGCTTCGGCGCGGAGGGCGCTGCGGTGGGCGAGGTATGCTTCAACACCGCGATGACCGGGTACGAGGAGATCATGACCGATCCCTCCTACGCGGCGCAGATCGTCACTTTCACCTTCCCGCACATCGGCAACGTCGGCGTCAACGATGAAGACCTTGAGGCGCAGGTCGACGGCGCCGTGGGCTGCGTGGTGCGCGAGGAGGTGACCGCCCCGTCGAACTTCCGCAGCCAGGGCACCTTTGGCGAATGGCTGGCGGGCAAGGGCAAGATCGGCCTTTCGGGCATCGACACCCGCGCGCTGACCCGCCGCATCCGCCTGTCCGGCGCGCCCAACGCGGTGATCGCGCACAGCGTTGAAGGCAAGTTCGACCTGCCCGCTTTGCTCAAGCGGGCGCAGGACTGGCCCGGGCTGGAGGGCATGGACCTCGCCCGCGTCGTCTCGCGGCATGAGGCGCAGGAGTGGGAGGGGGGCACCTGGACCCTGGGCAAGGGCTATGCCCGCAGCCCCCGCAGCGCGCGCCCGCACGTGGTGGCGATCGACTATGGCGCGAAGGACAACATCTTCCGCAATCTCGATCATGCAGGGGCGCAAGTAACCGTGGTGCCGGGCCAGACTTCGCTGGACGAGGTGCTGGCCCTGAAGCCCGACGGCGTGTTCCTCTCCAACGGTCCGGGCGATCCTGCGGCGACGGGGATCTATGCCGTGCCAGTGATCCAGGGCCTGCTCGAACGCGACGTACCGCTGTTCGGCATCTGCCTTGGCCACCAGATGCTGGGTCTTGCCGCCGGGGCCACAACCACCAAGATGCACCAGGGCCACCGTGGTGCCAATCACCCGGTCAAGCGGCTGGAAGACGGCGTGGTGGAAATCACCAGCATGAATCACGGCTTCGCAGTCGATAACACCGTGCTGCCTGACAGCTTGGAGGAAACGCACGTGTCGCTGTTCGACGGCTCGAACTGCGGCATCGCGATCAGGGGCAAGAAGGCCTTCGGCGTGCAGTACCACCCCGAGGCGAGCCCGGGGCCGATGGACAGTTTCTACCTGTTCGAGCGGTTTGTGGGGATGTTGGGGTGATGTTTGCT
The DNA here is from genome assembly GCA_018241045.1 of Pseudomonadota bacterium. Lineage (GTDB taxonomy): Bacteria > Pseudomonadota > Alphaproteobacteria > Sphingomonadales > Sphingomonadaceae > Novosphingobium. Next base: position 2,808 of record JAFEEP010000368.1, read on the forward strand.
CATATCTTTTTACTGTTTGCTGTGGCTGCGTTGCCTGCTTCCGCCGATCAGACGCAACAGCATTCCGTGTTTGCCAAAGGACGGATCGGCACTTTTGATTTGCACGCTACTACAGACATTAACTGGAACAACGATGAGCCATACGCCGGAGACGTTGAATGTTACGGAAGAAATGAGGACATCCAGTTTCTTATAAATGGCACTGGTGAACTGAGGCTTTGGTTCACTTTCAGGGGAAATCAAGACAGGAATGGTGATCGTGAAAATCTCACCCTGATCGGTGATCATGTTTGGATTTTTGCAGATCGATCCAAATTTGAGTTTATGAACATTCCGGTCACTAACGGTCGATTTCTAAATTACGAATATCGACCAGTCACTGCGGATCCCGACGCGGTAATCCTTTCAGTCTGGCGCGGCCACCCGGCGTTGAGGCGCAACGGAAAGGGTGCGTACGTTCATATGAATAGATTCAATGAGACGTTGGTCAACGCCAAGAAGCTGGAATGGGGCTTTATTTCGCGAGACTGGACAGTTGTGTCGCATAGCGAGGCCAATGCACTGCCAAAGGGATGGCAGACTCGCCGTTACCCAATCGACAACGCCAATCTCAGCGAGGCGATCTCTTGGTGCTCTGCACAAGTCGCCAGCGATGGCGCACGCACTCTCATGCCCGATGATAAAGCGAATTGAACCTAATGCCCAAACGCACTGACATCTCCTCGATCCTCGTTATCGGCGCCGGGCCGATCATTATCGGCCAGGCCTGCGAGTTCGACTATTCGGGCACCCAGGCGATCAAGGCGCTGAAGGAGGAGGGCTACCGCGTAGTCCTCGTCAACTCCAACCCAGCGACGATCATGACCGATCCCGAGTTCGCCGACGCGACTTATATCGAGCCGATCACGCCTGACGTGGTGGCCAAGATCATCGAGAAGGAGCGGCCCGACGCGCTGCTGCCGACGATGGGCGGGCAGACTGCGCTGAACACCGCGCTGGCGCTGTTCAACGACGGCACGCTCGACAAGTTCGGCGTCAAGATGATCGGCGCCGATGCTGACGCGATCGACAAGGCCGAGGACCGCCAGCGCTTTCGCGAGGCGATGGACAAGATCGGCCTTGAATCCGCGCGCAGCGGCGTGGCGCATACCGTGGACGAGGCCTTTGCTGTGCTGGAGCGCACCGGTTTGCCCTCGATCATCCGCCCCAGCTTTACCCTGGGCGGTACCGGCGGCGGCGTGGCCTACAACAAGGCCGAGTTCGAGCAGATCGTCCGTTCCGGGCTCGATGCCTCTCCGACCACCGAGGTTCTCATTGAAGAGAGCCTGCTGGGCTGGAAGGAATACGAGATGGAAGTCGTGCGCGACCGCCACGACAACTGCATCATCATCTGTTCGATCGAGAACGTCGATCCGATGGGGGTTCACACCGGGGATTCGATCACCGTCGCCCCGGCGCTGACCCTGACCGACAAGGAATATCAGATCATGCGCAACGCCAGTCTGGCGGTGCTGCGTGAGATCGGCGTGGAGACGGGTGGATCGAACGTCCAGTTCGCGGTCAATCCGGCGGATGGCCGCCTGATCGTGATCGAGATGAACCCGCGCGTTTCGCGCTCCTCCGCATTGGCATCGAAGGCCACCGGCTTCCCGATCGCTCGCGTCGCGGCCAAGCTGGCGGTGGGTTATACGCTGGACGAGCTGACCAACGAGATTACCGGAGCAACGCCAGCCAGCTTCGAACCGTCGATCGACTACGTCGTCACCAAGATCCCCCGCTTCGCCTTCGAAAAGTTCAAGGGCGCGGAAGCGGTGCTGTCAACCGCGATGAAATCGGTCGGCGAGGTCATGGCGATCGGGCGCAACCTTAAGGAATCGCTGCAGAAGGCGTTGCGCGGTCTGGAAACCGGGCTGGATGGGTTCAACCGGGTAGTGGCGCTTGAAGGGGCGGGGCGTGACGAGATCACCGCTGCGCTGTCGAAGCAGACCCCGGATCGCCTGCTGATCGTCGGCCAGGCCTTCCGTGAAGGCTTCACCGTCGATGAGGTTCACGCGATCACGCATTACGACAAGTGGTTCCTGCGCCACATCCACGAGATCATCGCCGAGGAAACGGCGATCATGACCCAGGGCTTGCCCAACGATGCGGCGGGGCTGCGGCGATTGAAGGCGATGGGCTTTTCCGACCGGCGCCTTGCTACGCTGGCGGTGCGCGGAATCGGCGTGGCTGGCGGGCTGGGCGAAACGGCCGCCAAGCGCTCCGGCCTGCTTCACGATGCGCTGCGCGCCATGGCCGGGGCGACCAGTGAGGCCGAGGTGCGCGAACTGCGCCAGCGCCTTGGCGTCCATCCGGTGTTCAAGCGGATCGATAGCTGCGCGGCCGAGTTCGAGGCGATCACGCCCTATATGTATTCGACTTACGAGGCTCCCAGCTTTGGCGAGCCCGAGAACGAGGCCATGCCCTCTGACCGGCGCAAGATCGTGATCCTGGGCGGCGGACCGAACCGGATCGGGCAGGGGATCGAGTTCGATTATTGCTGCGTCCACGCCTGCTTTGCCCTGGCCGAGGCGGGCTATGAAACGATCATGGTCAACTGCAATCCGGAAACGGTTTCGACCGACTACGACACCTCGGACCGCCTCTATTTCGAGCCGCTGACCGCCGAGGACGTGCTGGAAATCCTGCGGGTCGAAAAGTCGAAGGGCGAACTGGTCGGCGTGATCGTCCAGTTTGGCGGGCAGACGCCGCTGAAGCTGGCGCAGGCGCTGGAAGATGCGGGGATTCCGATTCTTGGTACCAGCCCCGATGCGATCGACCTGGCCGAAGATCGTGAGCGTTTTGCCGCGCTGGTGGAGAAGCTGGGTCTGAAACAGCCCGCTAACGGCATCGCCCGCAGCCGTGATGAGGCAGTCGCGGTGGCCAACCGCATCGGTTATCCCGTGCTGATGCGCCCCAGCTATGTGCTGGGCGGCCGGGCGATGGAGATCGTCGACAGCGAAGCCCAGCTCGACAACTACATCGCGACAGCGGTGCAGGTCAGTGGCGACAGCCCGGTCCTGATCGACCAGTACCTGCGTGATGCGGTGGAGTGCGATGTCGACGCGCTGTGCGATGGCGATCAGGTCGTCGTTGCCGGTGTGATGCAGCACATCGAGGAAGCGGGAATCCACTCGGGCGACAGCGCCTGCACCTTGCCGCCCTACAGCCTTTCGCCCGCGATCATCGCCGAGATGGAACGCCAGGCCGATCTGCTCGCCAAGGGACTTGGCGTGCGCGGTCTGATGAACGTGCAGTTCGCGGTCAAGGACGACACGGTCTACCTGATCGAGGTCAACCCGCGGGCCAGCCGCACCGTGCCCTTCGTCGCCAAGGCAATCGGGCAGCCGGTGGCCAAGATCGCCAGCCGGGTCATGGCGGGCGAGAAGCTGGCCGATTTCCCGCCGTTCAAGCGCGAGCTTGACTACATGGCGGTCAAGGAAGCGGTGTTCCCCTTCGCGCGGTTCCCCGGGGTCGACCCGGTGCTCTCGCCCGAGATGAAATCGACCGGCGAGGTGATGGGCATTGACGCGACCTTCGCCCAGGCCTTCGCCAAGGCCCAGCTTGGCGCCGGAATGCGGCTGCCGACCGAAGGTGTGGTGTTCATCTCGGTCAAGGACAGCGACAAGGCGGTGATCCTGCCCGCGGCGCGGAAACTGGTCGAGGTCGGCTTCACCCTGATCGCCACCGGCGGCACCGCCAAGTTTCTTGCCGATGCCGGGGTGCCGGTCGAGCAGGTCAACAAGGTGGCCGAAGGGCGCCCGCACATCGTCGACAAGATCATCGATGGCGAAGTGGCGCTGATCATCAACACCACCGAGGGGTGGCAGAGCCTCAAGGATTCGCAATCGATCCGCGGATCGGCGCTGACCGGCAAGGTGCCATACTTCACCACGGCGGCAGCCTCGCTCGCCACGGTCGAGGCGATTGCCGCGGTCAAGGGCGCGAAACTTGAAGTAAAGTCGCTGCAAGCCTATTATAGCTGAAATTTGACGCGCCTTCCCGACAGCAGAGACAGGCCGATCCTGTGCCAAAAGCGGCACGGGTCAGTGGGTTAGTCACTCTGCGGGCGGGGCGGGACGGAGGAATGGAACTACCATGGCGAGTGTCGAAAAGCTGCCGATGCTGGCGGAAGGCTATGAAAAGCTGATCGTCGAGTTGAAGGCGCTGCGCGAGGAGCGGCCGAAGATCGTCGACGCGATCGAGGAAGCGCGTGCCCATGGCGACCTGTCGGAAAACGCCGAATACCACGCCGCCAAGGAGCGGCAGGGCCAGGTCGAAGCGACGATCGCCGATCTTGAGGACAAGGTCAGCCGGTCGCAGATCATCGATCCTGCAACGCTTTCGGGCGACAGGATCATCTTCGGCGCGACCGTGACTCTGCTTGACGATGACGACAAGCCGGTGCGCTACCAGATCGTCGGCCCGACCGAGGCCGACGCCAAGGTCGGGCGGATCAGCTACAACTCGCCGCTGGGCAAGGCGCTGATCGGCCGCCGTGTCGAGGACGAGATCGAGGTTTCGGTTCCCGCGGGGGATCGCTTCTACGTGGTCGAGAAGATCGAGTTCATCTGATGCGAAAAGGCCCCGCAGTGCGGGGCCTTTGCTTGTGGGGCGGCGATCGCCTCAGCGCTTCAGCATATCGGGCTGGAGCAGCCGGTGCAGGTGCACGACCACATATTTCATTTCGGCATCGTCGACCGTGCGTTGCGCGGCTGAGCGCCAGGCTTCCTCGGCGCTGGCATAGTCGGGAAACACCCCGACGATATCGAGCGCATTCAGGTCAACGAATTCGAGATGCTGGGGGTCGCTCACGCGTCCGCCCATGACCAGGTGCAGTTTTTGATCGCTCATTGGTAACCCCGGGGGAGAAAGGACAAGCGGCGCTTTAGCCATTCTTGCGTTTCACGCAAGATCGACCTTGGTCAGGCGCCTTTGCGTGCCCGGGCGGCGAGCTTGATTGCCTCACGCGCCACCGCAAGGCCCGCCGCGCGCGCCCCGCTGCCGGCCGAGCTGGCGATCCGAACAGCCTGGCGGCGCAACGGCTTGCTGGCCGCTCCGGCCTTTTCGATTCCGTCCTGCCCGACTTCGATTGCCGCGTCGCGCGCGTTTTTGGTCAGTGCAAGGCCCAGCTCTCCTGCCACGGTGGCAAGCGTCAGAGCGCGTTTGCCGAGCTTGCCGCCAAAGCGCTTGGGCAGCATCGCGCCGACCAGCAAGCCCAGGCCCAGGCCCGCGGCTACGGTGAGCAGGGGATATTCTGCGGCCAGGCCGCGATAGTTCTCGGGCGGGTAGGCATCGGGCAGGTTGGCGCGGCGCGGCGCGATCGGATGTTCGTCGTTGTCGCGCAAAAGGCGCGCCTGCGATGCGGCGACCTTGGCCTTGATCCGTTCACGCTTGGTATCGGTATCGCTCACGCAATCATTCGCCTTTTCGCAAATAGTTCACTCGTCACCGCTATCGCTATCACCGCCAGGCTGAACCTCTGCTTGATCGCCGCGGTTCAATACTGCCTTGATATTGCGGAGAAGCGGGGCGCGAAAGGTCCACAGGCCGATCGCGGCGAGCACGGCGGCGATGATCCCCTTGATCTGGCTGGCGATTTCGATCCCGGTTGCCATGACATCGACAGCTTCGTCGCGGGCCTTGTCGGCGATCCGACCGGGAACGCTGCGCGCACCGAGGTCGGCTTTGACCTGGGCAATCCCGGCGACGAAATTGGCCTTGGCACCGTTGCGGACGCGCCGGTCCTCGGCAAAGCGGCGCTCGCCCGCGTTCATGCCGCGTCATCCTGTTCCGAAAGCAACCGCGCGGTGTGCTTCCAGCGCCTCGCGGCGACGAGCGCACAGAGGGTGGCAGCGCCGATCAGCGCGGCCACCACCAGCGCCATCGCAAGCCAGGGCCCCAGCGCCACACCCAGCGCCACGATCAGTCCGACAACCAGCGCCATCAGCGCGAAGAACGCCAGCGCCAGGGCTAGCGCCCCCCAGGCCGCGACCCCCTTGGCCCCGGCCCCGGCCACAACGGCGCGGCTCTTCTGATAGGCCAGTTCGGCCTCGAGCAGGGTGCGGCCATCGTCGACCAGAACCCGAACGTCATCCACCAGCGAACGCCGGGCGGCGTCGCTGGTGGAAGCGTTCATTTCGGAAAGTGAATCATCGGCCATCGGCGCTGACAATGCCTGTCCTGCGCCGCGGGTCAATCGCTCGACGAGCCGCCCTTGAACACGCGCGAGAGCATGAAACCGGCGACGGCGGCGATGCCGATCGCCAGGCCGGGGCTCTTGCGGACGAACTCCTTGGCATCGTCACCCAGTTCGGACAGGTCCTTGGCCTCGATCTTGGCGGCGGTTTCCTGCATCGAGCGCGCCGCGGTGCGGGCATAATCGCCGTACCGGGTGCCCAGCTTTTCATCGATCGTTCCGGCATTGTCGGCAACGATCTTGCCCAGGCTGGCGATTGCGTCGCTGGTCTTGGCCTTGCCGTCGTTGGCCAGTACCGAAGCGCGTTCCTTGGCCTGCCCGGCCATGTCCTTGGCCTCATCGACCCAGTCGTTGCTGCGGGCGGCGAATTGTTCCTTGTAAACCCCGGCCTTGGCCTGGGCTTCCTTGCCGAGCGCCGTGGCTCCGGCGCGCGCTTCCTCGATCGCCTTGCTGAACTTGGCCTTGGCATCGC